>JBFNEZ010000018.1:0-34951 GCA_040797825.1 Thermotaleaceae bacterium
GTGTCCTCCTTAAATAAAAACTATCAAGGAGGAAAAGAAAATGAAAAAAGGCTGTCCTTATGGCACCCATAGAGTGATTGAACCAGTAGGTGCATTGCCTCAACCGGCAAAAAAGATTGATAATACCATGGAAATCTATGATAATGAAATATTATTGGATGTGCAGACTTTAAATATTGATTCTGCCAGCTTTACACAAATTAAGCAGCAGGCAGAGGGTGACTTGGAAAAAATAAAAGAAATCATGCTGGGGATTGTGGCTGAAAGAGGAAAGCATCAAAATCCTGTGACGGGGTCTGGTGGGATGCTGATTGGAAGAGTTGAAAAAATAGGAACAGCCCTTGAAAATAAAATAAACCTAAGGGTTGGAGATAAGATTGCTACCTTGGTTTCCCTCTCCTTAACCCCTCTTCAGATAGACGAAATTTTAGAAATACGGAAAGATATCGATCAAGTGGATATCAAGGGAAAGGCCATCCTTTTTGAAAGCGGAATCTACGCAGTATTGCCTGAGGATCTGCCTGAGAATCTTGCCCTATCGGTGCTGGATGTGGCGGGAGCTCCTGCTCAGACTGCTAAGCTGGTAAAACCGGGAGATACGGTGCTGGTCATTGGCGGTGCTGGAAAATCCGGTATGCTTTGCTGTTATGAGGCCAAAAGAAGGGCTGGGGTGACAGGGAAGGTAATTTGCTTTGGACATAGTGAAAAAGGAATAGAAAGAGCAAAGAGAGCCAATATTGCCGATGTTTACATAGCCGCCGATGCCACGAAGCCCGTGGAGGTTATGGAAAAGATTGCTGCAGTGACCAATGGTGAGATGGCCGATGTAACCATCAACAATGTAAATATCCCCGACACAGAGATGACCAGCATCCTATCCACCAAGAAGGATGGACTGATCTATTTCTTCAGCATGGCCACCAGCTTTACCAAAGCAGCCCTGGGCGCCGAGGGAGTAGGCTCCGATGTGACCATGATTGTTGGCAACGGTTATACAAGGGGCCATGCAGAGATCACCCTGCAGATTATGAGAGAAAGCCCGGTTTTAAGAAAGATATATGAAGAACTATATGCTTAGTGGGCATCAAAGAAGTGGGAAAGGCTAAAAAAATGATGAGCATGGGAGGGAATGATATGAGGAATTTTCGTGAGATTGAATTGTGGAAAGATGTGACCCAAGAACAATGGGAGGATTGGCATTGGCAGGTCCAAAATCGAATTGATACCATTGAAGATCTAAAAAAGGTAATTAGATTGACGGAGCAAGAGGAGGAAGGGATAAAAAAATCTCTAGAGATTCTTAGAATGGGCATTACGCCCTACTATGCAGCATTGATGGATCCTGAGGATCCCAATTGCCCTGTGCGAAAACAAGCGGTCCCCACCTTATGTGAAACCATCAAATGTGCTGCGGACATGGAGGATCCTCTCCATGAGGATGCAGACGCTCCCGTGCCAGGGCTAACCCATCGCTATCCAGATAGGGTATTGCTATTGATCACAGACATGTGCGCCATGTACTGCCGTCATTGTACCCGAAGGAGATTTGCAGGACAGCAGGACGATATACTGCCCATGGATAGGATTGACGCAGCCGTTGAATATATCAAAAATACCCCAGTAATACGGGATGTACTTTTATCGGGAGGGGATTGCCTGCTGGTAAATGACGATCGCCTAGAGTATATTATCCGAAAGCTCCGAGAGATCCCCCATGTGGAAATCATTCGTCTGGGTTCCAGAACCCCCGTGGTTTTACCTCAAAGGATTACGCCAGAGCTGGCAGATATGTTGAAAAAATACCATCCTATCTGGCTGAATACCCACTTCAATCATTCCAAAGAAATGACTCCTGAGGCCAGAAAGGCATTAGCCCTATTGGCTGATGCAGGGGTTCCTCTTGGAAACCAGTCTGTACTCCTAAGAGGGGTCAATGACTGTGTACACATCATGAAGGATTTGGTTCATAATCTGGTCAAAAATAGGGTAAGGCCCTACTACATCTATCAATGCGATCTTTCTGTAGGGATTGAGCATTTTAGAACACCGGTGGCCAAAGGAATTGAAATCATTGAAGGCTTAAGAGGCCATACCTCCGGCTATGCTGTACCTACCTTTGTGGTAGATGCTCCAGGGGGCGGCGGAAAGATTCCTGTTATGCCCCAATACTTAATTTCTCAATCTCCAAATAAAGTGATTCTGAGAAATTTCGAAGGGGTCATTACTACCTACACCCAACCTGAATCCTATCTAGATACCTGTAACTGCCCTGTATGCCGTGGGGAGAAAGAACAAACAATCACAGGAGTAGCTGGACTCCTCCAAGGCAATGGAATTGCCCTAGAGCCTGGAGATTTGGAAAGGCATCAACGGGGACACAAAGAGTAGGAAAGGCACGTATACTGACAATAGAGAAGGCATTGGGGGGTATTGGAGATGCAATTAATGGATCTGGTAGAAAAAAAGTATAAAATCATTTCCGTGGTGGGAATGGCTAAAAATGCAGGAAAGACCATGACCCTTAATGCATTGATTGAGGAGGCCGTGGAAAGAAACATACGGCTGGGGATCACCTCTACGGGTAGAGACGGAGAAAAACAGGATTTGGTTACTGCTACGGAAAAACCCTTGATTGAGGTGGCAGCAGAAACATTAATTGCAACCACGGAGGAAACCTTTAAATTTGCTGAAGCAAAGCTGGAAGTATTGGAGGTTACCGATTTTTATACCTCCTTGGGCAGAATCGTCATTGCTCGGGCCAGGACATCGGGGTATGTGGAGATTGCAGGACCCAATACCAACGAAGAGATGCGGCTTGTGGCAGAAAAGCTGCTGGACTATGGAGCCCAGCTGGTGATCGTAGACGGGGCCATTGACCGAAGGGCCGCAGCCTCCCCCTCGGTTACTGAAGCCACCATCTTGGCTACAGGAGCGGTCCTCAGCCGGGATATGGACCAAGTGATTGAACGATCTCTCCATCAGACCCGTCTCTTTGCACTGCCAAGGGTAGAAGATCAAGAGATCCGCAAATTGATGACGGCAATGATGGGGGAGAAGGGGTATTATCTCATAGATGAACAAGGAGGCTTTCAGCGGCTGGAGATTAAAACTGCTTTAAATAGTGGAAGCTATATCGGCCGAGCCCTGGAGGAGAAGACCCGTTATGTGGTATTGCCAGGTTCCTTGGTGACCAAGACCCTAAAGGATATCCTATCTACCACCCAACGCTACAAACAGGTGGTCTTTGTTGTGAAGGATGCTACCAAAATATTTATTGATGTCAAGGATTTTTTGTATTTTGAGAAAATGGGTGTGCGGATAGCCGTATTAGATGCCACCCTTGCTTTAGCTGTTACTGTCAATCCCTATGCCCCCCAGGGCTATTACTTTAACCCCCAGGAGTTTCGAGATAAAATGGAGCAATTTTTAAAACCCCTTCCGGTTTTTGATGTGGTATTGGGTGGTGAAGGCTCATGATGACAGAGGAAACAGCAAAAAATCTAGACATGGATTATATATTCAACCGGATTGTGGTCTACACGCCCTATGGAGAAGGGAAAAAGAAGGAAATGTCCCTTTACCAAAGAGGAGAAGAGGAAGCACTCAAAGAGGAATTGGACCGGACAGATAAGGTGCTGAGACTATTGGAAAACCACCGCTATATTTTTGTAGAGATCCGCAATTTATTCAAAACCATTAAGGATTTGCGAGGATCCTTTCAACGGGTGAAAGAAAGGGAGACATTAAGCGTCATAGAGCTTTTCGAAATCAAAATATTCTTGAATACTGTAGGAGAAATTGCTGAATATATAAAAAAGCTCCCTTGGGATACCCCAAAGGCATTGGAGCCAAGGCCTATTGAATCCCTGCAAAAGCTTTTAGATCCTCAGCAGTCTGGTGTTCAGACCTTCTTTATCTATGATGAATACTCGGAGGACCTAAGGGCCCTGCGAGAAAAAATCAAAACCCTTGAGGTAAGGTCTCAGAAGGCCAGAATGGAAGTTCGAGAGAGGGTGGAGAGAGAACTGGGGGTAAAGCTGCGACCCAGTGGAGAAGTGACCATCCATAAGGGCAATAGGGAAATGCTGGAGAAAGTAAGGGCCTATGGAGGCTTGGTCTATAGTGCCGAGACCTATATGAATATCACCTACAAACTCAAGATGGATGAAGCCTTTGACCTGCTTTTTAAAGAAATTGAGGAGTTGAAGCTGGCAGAAGAGGAAGAAGAGTTTTTGGTGCGGCAGGAATTGACCGGAGAAATAGGGAGATATCTAAAGGAAATCCATGAGAATGTCCATGCACTGGGAGCCTTGGATTTGATGATTGCAAAGGCTTATTTTGCCCTGGGGATAGGGGGTGTGAAGCCTCAAGTGGTCCAAGGAAATGTTTTGGATATTGCAGAAGGACGCTATATCAAGGTAGAAGACAGCCTGCGAAAGGAAAGCAAGGCCTTTACACCTATCAGCCTCAGCCTGAAAGAGGGTGTCACCTGCATTACGGGAGCCAATATGGGAGGCAAGACCATCTCCCTAAAGCTCATGGGACAGTTAAGTGTCATGGCCCAGTATGGACTCTTTGTACCGGCAGGAGAGATGACCTTTTCTTTGAAGGCCTATATCTTCATTTCCCTGGGGGACCTTCAATCTACGGACATGGGATTAAGTACCTTTGGGGCTGAAATATTAGAGATTAGAAAGATATTGAAACGGGCAGAGGAAGCAGGATTGATTTTGATGGATGAATTGGCCAGGGGCACCAATCCCTCCGAGGGTTATGCTCTGTCCAAGGCAGTCATTGATTATCTAAAGGAAAAAGAGGCTATGACCGTGATTACTACCCATATAGATGGTCTCACCACAGATCCGCTGGTAGCCCATCTACAGGTACGAGGCTTGGCAGATGTGGATTTCATCCGATTGAAGGAGGAATTTTTGAATCGGGAAGAGGGCAAGGGCATTGAAGCCATTCAACAATACATGGACTATCGCCTGGAAGTGGTCCACAATCGAAGCAAGGTTCCCCGAGATGCCATCAACATCGCTCGCCTAATGGGCCTGGAAGAAGCAATACTGCAAGCGGCAGAAAAATACCTGGATGAATAGGGCAATTGATGGACCCTCCTGTCCTCCTAAAATCCACTGCAGTGGAGGATCTGTGTGTCCTCCTAAAAAGCCGTTGTAGTGGAGGACCTGCGTGTCCTCCTTTTTAGAAATTTATAGAAAGTGGGGTTGGATAGAAGTGGAAAGCAAACTAAATTTAGATCAAGCATTGATTGAAAAGGCTCGTAATGGGGCTAGAAAAATAGCAGAGGATACCCAGCAATTTATCGAACAGCATACCACCGTAACCGTAGAGAGGACAGTAGCCAGGCTTTTGGGCATAGACGGCATCGATGAAATCGACAAGCCCCTGCCCAATGTGGTGGTGGACAACATACTAGAGGGAGGCGGGCTGCCCTTAGGCACAGCCTACTGGATCGGCAATGCCTTGGTCCATACAGGCAAGAGCCCCCAGGAAATTGCAGAGGGGATTGCCAGGGGTGAATTGGATCTAACCCAAATCCCTGTGGCTTCTGATGAGAAAATAAAAGCAGCTATCCAACCCTTGGCACAGAAGATGACAGATAAGATCAGCCAGAATAGAAAAACCAGAGAAGAATACATTCAGACCCTGGGAGAGGGAAGCAAGCCCTATATCTATGTGATTGTTGCCACAGGCAACATCTATGAGGATGTACTCCAGGCCCAAGCAGCGGCCAGACAGGGAGCAGATATCATCGCTGTTATCCGTACTACGGCCCAGAGTCTGCTGGACTATGTTCCCTTTGGAGCCACCACCGAGGGCTTTGGGGGAACCTATGCCACCCAGGAGAACTTTCGCATCATGAGGAAGGCCTTGGATGAAGTGGGCAGGGAAGTAGGCCGCTATATCCGACTTTGCAACTACTGCTCCGGTCTATGCATGCCCGAGATCGCAGCCATGGGCGCCATTGAGCGACTGGATGTGATGCTTAACGATGCCCTCTATGGCATACTTTTCAGAGACATCAATATGCAGAGAACCTTGGTGGATCAATATTTCTCAAGGGTGATCAATGGCTTTGCAGGAATTATCATCAACACGGGGGAGGACAACTATCTCACCACAGCCGATGCCATTGAGGAAGCCCATACGGTACTGGCTTCCCAGTTCATCAACGAGCAGTTTGCCCTCAAGGCAGGGATACCTGAGGAACAAATGGGACTGGGCCATGCCTTTGAAATCAATCCAGCGGTGGAGAACGGATTTTTACTGGAGCTGTCTCAAGCCCAGATGGCCCGAGAGATTTTTCCAAAGGCACCGTTGAAATACATGCCCCCTACCAAGTTCAAAACGGGAAATATTTTTAAGGGACATATTCAAGACGGTTTATTCAATATGGTATCCATCATGACCAATCAAGGGATTCAGCTTTTAGGCATGCTCACAGAGGCCATTCACACCCCTCTGCTTCACGATAGAGCTTTCTCCATTGAAAATGCCAAGTACATTTTTAACAATGCTCGGAATTTAGGAGATGAGATTGAATTCAAGAAAGATGGCATCATCCAGAAACGAGCCCAGGAGGTCCTGATCAAGGCAGCGGATATGCTGGAAGAAATTCAAAAGGAAGGCCTCTTTACCACCATTGAGCAAGGGAAATTTGCAGGGGTAAAACGGGCCATGGATGGGGGCAAGGGACTGCAGGGAGTTACTAGAAAGCAGGAAAAATACTTCAATCCATTTATAGCCTTGATGCTGGGAGGTGAGAGATAATGGCCATGCAGCAGATTGATCTTACAAAGGTGAAACCCTATGGGGATACCATGAATGATGGTATGGTACAGCTTTCCTTTACACTGCCGCTACCCCATGGAGAAGAATCCAAGGAGGCAGCCCGCCGCCTGGCTTTGAAAATGGGCTTGGAGGAACCTAGCGTGGTCCATGCAGAGGATTTGGGGGTAGGCTATACCCTGTTTGTGCTCTATGGCAGATGTCAGCACACTGTCGATTATACAGCCATTGAAGTACCCAAGGTAGATACGGATGTGATGGATAAATATGAGGTAGAAGCCTTTATTGAAGAAAACATAGGCAGAGACATCGTAGTTATCGGTGCCTGTACGGGAACCGATGCCCATACCGTAGGCATTGATGCCATCATGAATATGAAGGGCTATGCAGGTCATTATGGTTTGGAACGGTATAAGGGTATCAAGGCCTACAATCTAGGAAGTCAAGTGCCCAATGAAGACTTTGTTGCCAAGGCCATTGAACTGGATGCCGATGTGATTCTGGTCTCCCAGGTAGTCACCCAAAAAGACGTCCATATCCCCAATCTGACCCAGTTAAATGAGCTTTTAGAAGCAGAAGGAATCCGAAACAAAGTGGTGTTGGTATGCGGCGGTCCCAGGCTCAACCATGAGCTGGCCAAGGAGCTGGGCTATGATGCAGGCTTTGGCAGCGGCAGCTATGCAGAGGACGTGGCCTCCTTTGCCGTACAGGAGATCGTAAGAAGAGGATTGGCATGAAAAGCGGGTTGCACAATGTGCAACCCCTACGGTTGGTAAAATACCCATAATTTTTCCAAAAATGTAGGGACCGCATCTTATGCGGTCTCCTTTACTTCTTCAAAGGAATGGTCAAACTGTTATCCAACATTCGGGCCACATCTCCCCGGGCTGCTGGGGAAGAAGCTCGAATTGTCATTCCCTTCGTAATGCCCAATTGATTGGCCTTTGCAATATAGTTATCGGGCCAATTGTTTCCCTTGACTTCGTTTTTGTACCCCAATGTATTCACGAGGATAGTAAGAACCTCTCCATGGGTGATGTTCCGCTGGGGCCTAAAAGTACTGTCGGGATATCCCACAATCACATTGTTATCCACAGAAATATTGATGTGACCCGTACTCCAGTGGGTTTTATCCACATCCTTAAACCGGGTAGTGCCCCTTCTAGTCAGAGCTTCTGTTTCTTTTCCCAGGGTTCTTACGGCTACGGCAGTGAACTCTGCCCGGGTGATATTGTCCCCAAAGCGCATGTCTCCATTGGGATCCCCTATCAAAAGTCCTAGCGCCTTTAGTTTGACCCCTATTTCCTGAAGGCTTGAATTGCTGGCTGCAACAGTAGATGTCATAAGTAGTAGGACTAGGCAAAGTACAAAAATTCTTCTTTTATAAAACTTCATCTAAAATACCTCCCTATGATGGTCAAGCCTTTCTTTTATTATATCAAGGAAAAAGGCAAGAAAATATTTCATTTTAGTGACAGCAATGGCCCAATCTCCCCTAATACTAAACCCCTTCTGTATACATGAACAGAAGGGGTTTAGTATTAATAACGGGGCACTTCCAGAAAATTTTTGGGCTGAGCTTTCGCTCTTACGTATACAGGTCCACCTACATAATCACCAGGTAGGTGGGTATTGATATTGGTGCAAGCAGCCCAATTGCCATCAAGTCCATCGGTAGAATCGGTACTGTATTCCATAGCTGTGGCGGTGCCATTAATAATCTTCCGTTCTAGGTCTACCCATGCAGGACTTAAATCTAGGTTGGTAGTAAAGGCAATGGTCTGAATTAGACTTGGGAGAGCTTTGTCCATAGCTTTTAATCTAACTTGTACGGTCTTGTTGCCACTAAAATCTCCCTCAATCTCTCCCGATGTCCAAGGACCTGTGCCAAGCTTATACTCATGGATAGCAGTAAGTCCTACAATTTCATTTTTTACATCATCTGATTCCAACGTAGGTGCAGCGCCTGGAGCTAAAATAGTTTCCCACTCTGATATTTTGGATGGAAGATTTATGGCATCTCCCTTAAATCTTAAAGCGATTTTCCCAGGTGAAAATGGGATGCCTACAGTGGTTGCCTCAGCACCTAAATGAATCCAGTTGCCAGCGCCAAAGCGATACTGAAGTTGATTCTTAAGTTCTTCAGGTACTGAGATAGTACCATTGGCCACATGATAAGCAAAATTACCTCCTATACTTGGCCCTTCACCAGGCTGAGTGATCACTGCTACTTCTTTATAGTTAAGTGGGTAGGCCTTTTCCCGAAGGAACACTTTTCCCGGAATAAAGGCTGCATTGGTATTGGTATTACTGCAAGCTGCCCAGGTACCATTGGTGCCGTTTGTGGAGTCTAAGCTGTACTCCATAGCATTAGTTGTACCAGTAATTTGATTTGTGGCCACATTAACTCCTACCGCTGAGAAGTCTAAGTTCTGGGTAAAGAAAATAGTTTGCTCAAGGCTAGGGAGGTTCGTGACCGTAGCTTTTTTCCGTACATATACAGTTTTGTTGCCGCTCAGGTCTCCTTCTACATCTCCTGAAATCCAAAGCCCTGTACCAATTTTGTATTCATAATCAGCAGTTAGACCAATTAACTTATTCTTAAGATCATCAGCTAGCAAAGTTGGCGCTGGAGCGGGAGGGGCAAGGGTTGCTTTAACCATAGGCTCGGATGCCAGCTTCTCCAGGTCGGCCTTTCTCCTAAATGCAAGTTCCCCTTGCTGGAACAGAATGCCTCCTGTAGCAGCAGTTGTTCCAAGGTGGGTCCAGGCACCAGTACCTATTCGATATTGTAATTCTCCTACCAAGCTATTAGGGAGGGTAATCGTACCATCAATAATGCTATAGCTGATTTCTTCCATTTGACTATCTGTTAGTTTATCCTTTGCTTGGATAGGGGTTGTTGTTACTTTGCGATAATTCTTAGGCTTTGCCTTTTCTCGTATATAGACATTGCCTGATAAATTGGTGACGGTTGTATTGCCAGCGGTACAAGGAGCCCAGCTTCCATTGAGGCCATCGGTAGAATTAAGGCTGTACTCCATGGCTGTGGTAGTGTTGGTAATCTGGGATGTGACTGCATTAATCCCAACAGTATAGAGGTTGAGATTAGGTGTAAAGCTAATGAGCTGTTCAAGACCTGCTAGGGTAGCAGCAGTAGCTTTTTTACGCAGACTCACCTTGTCGGTCCCAAGGAATTCACTTTCAATATTACCTGGTATCCAGGGACCATTGTTGATACGATATTCATATTGATTATCCAATCCAGCAATCTTGTAGGTGACATCATTGTAGCTTAATACAGGAGCTGGTGGGATGGCACCAATTTCAATAGGAGAAGAAGGGGATACGGTCACCGATGGAAGCATAGTGGCAGTAGCCTTCGCTCTGAAGTCTACCTTTCCAGGTTGGAAAGGAATACCCATGGCGATAAGTTTGTCCCCGTCTATTATAGTTGCTTCTAAATCCCTCCAAATGCCTCCTATTCTATATTGCAATAGGTTTTTTAGCACAGAAGGAATGCTTATGGTTCCATCGGCCACATGGTAGCTGACTAAATCCAGCTGTGTCTGATCGGGGCCAGTACTGCGGTCTACAGTAGTTATCAGCTGATAGTTTCTAGGCTTTGCCTTTTCTCGAATGTAAACCGTTCCTTCTATAAATGCCACCGTGGTATTGCCATTGGCACAGGCGTTCCAAGTACCATTGATTCCATTGCTAGAGTCTAGGCTGTACTCCATGGCTGTGGTGGTACCTGTCAGCTGTCCCGCAGCTACATGGATACCAACCCCTGAGAAGTCAAGTTTTGGAGTAAAATTAATATTGAGGATCTGGCTGGCCAAGGCTTCCTTGGTTGCTCCTTTACGTACGGAAATAGTTGTGTTTGCTGTGATGTTGAAACTGATAGTACTTTGTCCTTCAGGCCAAGTTAACCAATCTCCTGTGCCAATTTTATATTGATAAGGCTCTGAGGATATTTCTTTGGTAATGGTTTGCTGGACATCATCACTGGTGATGGCTGGTACTGGTCCAGGAGCAGGAATCACAACCTTTGTAATCCCTTGAGAAGGCAGACTGCTGTTGCTTCCCCTATGTCTTATTTCTAAACTCCCTGGTTGAAATCCAATACCGCCTGTTTTTTTAGCAGGGCCTAGAGGCTTCCAAGAAGCACCTCCAATCCTGTATTCAAATAGTCCAGGCTCTAGGCTGTCCTCTAATATAATTTCTTCATTGGCAATATGGTAATCAATCTTGCCTAAAACAGAAGTGTCAATAGTTTCTCTGGTAACCTCTCCTAGTTTTCTAAAATTCCCTATTCTATTCTTTTCTCGAATGTAGACGGAACCTTCTGCAAAGGTTACATTGGTATCGGTAGCCGTACAATTGGTCCAGCTGCCGTCATTGCCGTTGGTAGAGTTTAGACTGTACTGCATTTCTCCAGTAGTGCCTGTAATTTTTCCGAGAGATACATGGATGGCTGCACCGCTTAGGTTAATTCCATTCAGCTTTCCTGTTGCTAGGGAAGGAAGCTTTTCAGAAGTAGCCTTGATTCTTACTCTAAGATCTTCATCGCTGGTAATGTTCATTCCCGTTGTCTGTGCTGCAATTTCAGGAGTAACATTGGACCAAGTGCCACCCCCATTGAGACTGTATTCCATATCTACGGTAACACCAGCCAACTTAAGCAGACCAGGGGTTTCCGTAAATAGAGCGGTCACCATAGGAGCTGGTCCATTGGATAGGATTGCAACCTCTCGGTAGACCGTAGGTTGAGCCTTTTCTCTTACATAGACCTTGCCCGCTTTAAAATCTACGGTGGTATCAGTAGGTGAACAGTCAATCCAAGTACCATTGATACCATTGGTAGAGGTATTGCTATATTCCATTTCAAAAGTGGTATGAAGTAGCTTGTTATTGGCCACGTCCATTGTAACGGACTGTAGAGCCGCTAATGGCGTTCCTCTTGCAATCCCAAGAGAGATTTCTTCTGAATTTAAGGCATCGGCTTCAGTAACGGCATTTCCTTTGATACGAACTTTTACTGTGGTATCGGCACCAATAGCCGTGGAAGCTGTGCCTGATAAAGTGATCACAATGCTGTCTGTATCCTGTTTAACAGCATTAGCTGTCAAGCCCTGAGGCAGCCCGGTGAAGATCAAATCCGATGCAGCAATGGATGTCTTTAGGGTACCCATGGTTATTTTCAGGGTCCAGCTATTGTCACTGCTGCGAACCACTCTATTTTCAGGAGCGGCCATGGTCACAGTAGAATCTGTAGCTGTAGCAGCTACTTGGAGGATATTGGGCATAATTGAGAATGAAGGGGATGCCACAATAGGGTTTTCATTGTCTACTACAGCCTCTGGCGGAAGGGTCATCCGAATGGACTGGACACCAGAGGTCAATGTATAGTCTGCAACAGCAGGGAAAGTAATAGTGATCCTGCTGCCAGTATTTCTAGTAATCGCAGAGGCTGTGGCTTTTAAAGCATCTACCACCTTATTCCAACCAGCAGCATCTGCTTCCGATGTAGGGACCATACCCTCAAATATCTTTTCCCGAATATGTAGGTTGGTTGCCACATCTCCAACCCAGGTTCCATCAGTTAAGTCAATAACCATGGTTTTTCCACCGGTTTTGATATCCCCTTCTCGGGTAGGAGCAGTGAGGAGGGTGCCCGATAAGGTTGCCCCTATGGTTGGTTTAATGGTGAGGGTACCTGATACTTGTACGGGACTTAAACCACCCTCCAAAGCACTGCCTGGCAAGGTTATACTTATAATTTGTTCCGTTGCAATATCATAACCCAGAGTTTGAGGTAGATGGATGGTAAGCTCGGTATCGCCATTTCTTGTAATAGCGCCCTGACCATCATTTTTTAAGGCAGTGATCACCTTTGCCCATTGGAGGGCTTCTGTTGTAGTTTTCAGGCCATCAAACAGGGCATTTCTTTTGGTAGAATTGCTTCGGATATCTGCTGCCCATTTTGCATCTCCTTGAGTACCTAAAGTGATTGCAATGCTCTCTCCACCTGTCATGATAGCTCCCTCTGGGACTACCTTATTAAGTATAGAAGCGGTTGCTTTTTGAATATAAGCTTCTGATACGACAATATCGGCAAAGGCTTGAATCTTGTTAGCATTGTCTGTTTTAAATAGGATTACATGCTGTCCTGGGGTAACTGGAATATTGGTGTCTGCCCTATAGTTGGATAGGGTAGAGTTATTTAAAACTGTACCCACAGCAGGGGCTGGATAGGCAGAACCTTGGACAATAACCTGCCACTTAGAGTCCGTTGCTTCAGCTAAACCTGTCAGCCGCATGGTATCAATAGCACTTCCAGGAGCGATCCCATAGTCAGCTGGAGCGGTTAGTAGGGGAGCATAGGCTGTGATTTTTAAATCTGCACTGCTGAAGGACCTATATCCCTTAATCTTACCTGCACTATCGGTAGCTAGCAGAATAAGATATTGACCTGAAATAATAGGAATATTTTGACCTTCACTGTATAGGGTGGTCCCTACTAAGGTGCTGTCCAAGCCTGGTTCACTGAAGATTTCACCGGCTACGACATAGCGCCATGCGGTTGCACCACTCAAGCCAAAAAAGGATAGCGTGGTAAACCTAGTGGTACCGGGCAGAGAGCCAAAATCATTATGGAAATTAGATTCAGGCAGCACTGGTGCGTTGGGGGATCTAATCTGATTCGCTGTCAGAGTAAATTCCTTATAAGCCTTAATTTTACCAACGTCATCAGTAGCCAACAGAAGCAGTCGCTGTCCTGCTGTTAGCTTTTCTCCTTCCTTTAAGATGGACGTATTCATTGTATATTCCATAGCTCCTGGGAGCATGGTGTCAAAGCCTGGAGCTTCAAAGCTATTGGCCTGTACCTTTACATACCACTTGGTTGCACCAGGGATGGCGGGTGCACCGAAGGACAATTGGCGGAATTTTGTGGAGCCTTCATCAATACCCGGCTCTGGCAAGGTATAATGGGTTGTCTGTGCTAATTGAAGTGCAATAGCTACTTTGATCTGACTGCTCTCTAGGTTGGTAAAGATTTTGTAGCCTTTGACACGACTGCTGCTATCTACTGCAAGGAGAAGTAGGTTTTGTCCAGGGGCAATAGGAATATTGGCGCCCTGGGTATAGTTAGTGGCACCAGAGATTACGGAATTCCACTCAGGGATACTAAAGGCTTCGTTTTGAACCTTATAGCGCCAACCGGTGGCACCAGAGAGCCCTGTAAAGCTTAAGGTGGCAATTTTAGTAGTACCGCTGAGGCTTCCCGGTTCTGGAATACTAAAGTTAACCGTTTCCAGTTCTGGAGTGTTTCCTGCCCGAACTTGGTTTTCTGTCAGGGTGAATATCTTATAACCCTTAATATTTTCGTCATCATCGGTGGCCAAGAGAATGAGCCGCTGGCCAAGAGCTGCAGGAATAGATCCCCCCGCAGTGTAAGGGTTTGTCCCATTAAGCTTTGTATTCAAGATAGGCACTTCGAAGGCATCCTCTTGAACTTTATAGTACCATTTGCTGGCCTCTGTCATTGGGTAAACACGAGAAAGACCAAAGGATAGATTTTCAATTTTTGTAGTTCCGGGGCTATCGCCCTTTACTGGCTGGCTGTAATGGGTAGTAGCCTGCAGCTCTATAGCTGAAGCAGGACGAATGGCAATGTCAGTGCCCTTAATGATAACATAGCCCTTTATTTTGCCAGAACTATCTGTGGCCACCAAAAGAAGATATTGGCCTGGGTTTATTGGAATATTGCTTCCTGCTGTATAGATTGCAGGAGTTGTTAAAATACTGTCGAAGGCTGGAGGGCTGACAGGTTCGTTGAATAGCTTATAACGCCATGTATTTGGACTTCCAGTGAGGCCATCAAACTTTAAGGTAGAGATTTTGATGGTGCCGTTGGCAGAACCATACTCTGGAGCAGAATAATTTGTATCTAGCTGTAATAAAGGTGCATTGTTGCCCTTGATTTGTGCAGCGGTGAGACTATTAAAGATGCGGTAGCCCTTTATTTGATTGTTGTCATCTATGGCGGCCAGAAGCATATGCTGACCTGGGGCAATTGAAATATTGTCCAATAGGCTTTGAAGAATTGGAGCAGTAGTACTTATGTCTGTAAGGACACTGTTCCGCGCAGGTATATCAAAGGCTGAAGATTGTACTTTTACAGCCCACATTGTGGCTTCATCCATAGGTGGAAGTTTAGGATTTCCTGGATGTAGGCCAGAAAGCTTGGTGCTTCCTTGATTACTGCCTGGAGTAGGAGCCTGATAGTTGGTAGTAAGTATTAACCGATTTGGCGCAGGGGACAAGGAGGCAGCTGTAATGGTAAATCGTTGGTAGCCCTTTACCCTGCCCGCAGCATCTGCTGCTACAAGGATCATATACTTGGTCAAAGCGCTAGAAATAGGGTGCAGAGCATCTCCTGTAACAATACTGATTTCATCACCTGAAGTATAGTCACTCGTACCTACGATAACAGAGTTTTTATAAATAGAAGCGGGGAAGGCTGTATCCTGTACTTTGATAAGCCACTGAGAGGCTTCTGGTATATTCCCTATATCTGGCAAACCGGTTATTATGCAAGTGCCAGCCTTTTCTTTGCCAGCCCCTAGGGTGGCGCTGTCTATAGGAAGGGCATTTTCTAGAGCAGCTTGAATTTGAGATGCAGCAACTTGAATGTTGGCATATGCCTTAACCTGACTAGAGTCATTGGTTGCCAATAGTTGAATATACTGGCTAGGCTCGATTGCAATATCCCTGTCAGCTGCATATGAAGTGAAGCCTGAGGCAACGGCAGCATCCAAGCTTGGAGCGGGCATTGGAGCATCGGAAACCTTGATTAGCCATTTGCCAGCATTGTTAGGCAGCTGCAAGACGGCTAGCTTGGTAGTACCCGGGGCATCACCTGATTCTGGTGTACTGTAATGACCTGGAGAGGTCAACAGAAGAGCCTTTGGCTGTGTTCCTGCCTCCGTATATTCGCTAAAATCCACATTGCTAATATCTGCGAAGTCTTTTTTAGAAGGAGAAACCCTTGCTAATGCCTCTCCTATTTCTTGCAAATTGTCTTGTATGTACTGTAACTTTTCTTCAGCCGTATTAAAGGTTATATTGTTTAAATAATTCTCTAATGCTTGGTACTGTAAATTTTCTTGCTCCACCATATTGATATACTGACCATTTTCTACCTCCTTGTAAAAGAGGTCAACATTTGCCTTAGTCTGAATATCTTGCAGAAGCTGGGTTACGGAGTTTTCATTATCTATTCGATAGATTTTTTTCAATCCTGTATGGATAATATCACCAGGAGCGGCAAAGGCTGTAGAAATACTGCTGATAACTAATAATAGGGCTAAGCTAAGGGAGAGAAAATATTTGGTTGGTTTTTTCCGATTCAATCAGTCCTACCTCCTTTTTATATGTATGATTATAGATTGTCTTGGAGAATTAAGCTTCCCTTTGGATCATAGACCTTGTATTGATAGCCTGAAAGCTTTTCAATTAGACCTATAGGGAAGGCTGTAATGTTAAAAATCCCTGTGCTATCCACCTTTACCTCTCCGTAGGCATCAGATTTTTTATCGCCCTGGGGATAGAGACCAATGCGGTAACCTTCAAAAGAGTCACGACCTGTAAGCTGTCCTGAAAAGTTTCCCACAATATGGGTGGTGAAGGAAATGGTTTTAATTCCTACAGACTTGGTGGCACTTTCTTTTAAAGGGAAGATTCCAAGCTTTTCAGCAAGAGTTTTGGATGAATGCTTTAGTTCTAAATCTAAGGTTTTTTCCATGGTCACTCCTACTACTTCCCGAGTAACCCTTGTGTGCATGCCAATGGTGGGATCGGCTAAACCCAAGGCTTGAGCCTTTGTATAATAGTCCTCAGGATAGCGGTGGAAATCCTCTCCATCTTGATAGCCTAGCAGACGAAGCATGACCGCCAGCAGCTGAATATAAGTTACAGAACCACCAGGGTTAAAGGTATCGGGACCTGTCCCGAACATAAGACCTTGCTTATAGGCCATACCGATGTGGTAGCGGGCCCATCCACCTTGAAAATCAGAAGTATCTCTGTAAGGGCCTGTCTCTGCAGCCATTTTTACAGCTTCATCGGTGATACCTTGAAAGCGTACGGCAATCGTTGCAAACTCTGCTCGATTGGCTGTGCGCTCCAGGTTTAACCCGCCTACGCCAAAATAACCGTTCTTGACTACCCGTTCCATGGATAGAGGGATTGTCTCATGGGTGGATGCTGCATAGGATGGGGCCATGATTGTTAGGAACAATATCAAAACCAATATGTGACATAGATTTCTTTTCGCCATTTGGGCCTCCTTTGTGGCTCAAGGCACCAAGAGATTTGATGCCCTGAGCAATAGTAGATTTTAAAATTATTTTAGTTGAAGAATTATAGAGGACCCTCTTTTACTATACTGCCGCTGCTGTCTTTGATTTGATAGCGATACCCCATGATTCTGACTAAGGGCTCTATAGAGAAATTGGTGATTTGGAAACTTCCATTACTAGCTACATTTGTAGCTTTAGAGACCTGCTGTCCATTTTCATAATAGAGCAATAGGACTTCATAGCCTGAGAAGTTGCTTTCCCCTTGAAGATTTCCACTGAAAACCCCTAGGATAGAAGTCGTAAGTGTATAGGTGATAGATATATTTTTTGTTGCACCACGGGTGATAAAGATACGGTAGATCTTTTGTGCTTTTCCTGACTCTGTATGCACCACCCGGATCTCCTTTTCTTCTCCTTCGGTGAGGGAGATAGGAGAGGAAGCCTGTCCAGAAGCTACTGTAGAGCCATCAACCGTAATAGAACCCGATCCAGTTGGGGTGATGGTCACGGAAGATACACCAGAAGCAACTGTAATGCCATCGTAAGTATATTGGCTTGGGGAGAAGCTGAAGTTGCTTGGACTGCCGCTGATAACCAGACCCGTAAGGTTTGAAGTTTCTTCTAATATGTCATAGGTAAAAGTACGTACATCACTTGGATCCATACCGGATTTTACTGCGTAGGCCTTTAAAGTAATTCGATCTCCGGCAGAGCCATTGATGGTGATCCTTCTGTTATATCTGTTGCTGCTTGTATCAGGAGTAGAGCCATCTAATGTATAGTAGATGGTAGCAGCGGAAGTAGCAGATGTTAAGGTGATTTCGTCTCCCGATGAAATAGAACCGCTGCCAGGATCCGCATTTACAGCGGCAACCTTCGTATTGTAGAGATCCATGGTGAGAATAGACTGTAGGTTTTGATCCACCACTTCAGTCTGCAGACTTACTGGCCATAAGTCCTGTATAGCATAGAGGGCATCCTGTATAAAGCGTTTGAATTCTGTCATGCCATTCTCTTCCACATAGTGCCATGTGGAATCTGTTTTGGAAAAATCTCCTTCTATTTTAACGTCAAAATGATTTACATCTTTTTCGTATATTTTATAGGTAAAATTAAAGGTATTGCCTCCAAAGGTGAAGCGTTGATGCTCCTTGTTGAGCATCTTCTCTGTTTCATCCATTAAGGTCATAGAGCGCACATAGCCATCTTCCAAGCTGAAACGTAAGGCTTCTTTGTTGGTAGAGGCATCAATCAAGCGGCCGTTGATATTTACTCTTCCGAACTCATCTTCAATTTTCCGCATCAATAGCTGCAGATAACTCATCTTCCGATAGAGAGGCCAATCGTAGTAATAGCTGTGGTTGAAATAAACAAGCAGATCCACATCCTTGCGATTGACCACAACCTTATAATCAAAGGAAACACTATTGTGTCGGCGATAATTCCTATTGAGGTAGTCCTCCAAACGACTGCCTGTAAATCGTTGGCTATTTTGAGTGCCGTGATCATCAAAATAAAAGGTCAACGTATTATCCTTGGTATCAAAGGTAATATAGGTGATGTCAACACTGCTGTAAGGAGTATTTCGAATTGAGCCTGTGACCTTGGCATAAGGATCATAAAGGCCTCGGATGGCGCCAAAGATGTCCTGTATCCAACTCTCAATCCTTCTACTATTGATCTTATCGAAACGGTCAAAGTCTTCAGTCGGATAAGTGATCCGCAGGCGATAGTCGCTGCCGCTGGAACGATAAAAAGATATATCCATGCTGATTCCTTCAAAATCACTAAAATAGTCTTGCAAATAGGTTTCCATCCTATAGGAGGAAGTAATATTGGCATAGGAAGGGTAAGGAAGCTTTCGAATTGCTTCTACTTGTTCTCTAAGTTCTTCAGCACTGGAGGTAAGTTTGTTAATCTCATCATTTTTCATAAGCATACGTCCAAGTAGAGCTTGATCCGAATCTCCCCGAAGCACACCATTGGTGGTAATAGCCACTTGCTGCTCCTGAGGATTATATTGGTAGTTCAAATAAAGATCATCGGCAATATCAGCAATGGGCAAATACAGCTGATTGTCATAAAAAAAGGGCGTTGCTGAGAGATAGATTTTTTTATCATTTAATTCTACAGAAATATCATCAAACCATACTGTAAGATTTTTAGATACGGCACTGGACTTTGACACTTCTTTGGTTGTGGTAGTGGAGGCAGAATTGGTAGTAGGGAAAGAGCCCTCCTTAACAATGGAAACACTATTGTCTTCTATACGAAACTGTAATACGGTTTCATCAATAGCCTCATCAATGACAACACCGTAGAGCTCCTTTCTTCCCAAAGTATCATAGAGTTGTCTTCGAACTCTGTCCAAATATTCAGAGCGGCGGCTGGTGCTCCAATTGTAATAGTCCTCATCATCAAAATAGATATAGAGGTTGATGATGGAAGCGTTTATATAGGCCTTGTAGTCAAAGGATACACCATTGAAAGAACTTAGATTTTTATCTAGGGCATCCACCAGTTTCCGTGCATCGCTGGATTGGGAGCTGCCTGAATAGGTAGAGCTAAAGGTAAAACGAAGGGTATTGCTCCTGGTTTCAAAGTCCACATAGGTTTTATAGGAAGCGCTTCGATCATCACGGATATATCCATCAATATCTGCAGAGCGGTCGTATAGATCCCGGACAGCGTAAAATAAATCATTCAAGTAGCCTTCTATGTCAATTTTTGATATCCTTTCAAAATTAGCACGATCCTCATAGGGAAAGGTAATATACAGGCGGTAACGATCACCGCTGTAATGACTGAACCGGATAGACATAGAAATGTCTTTAAAGGTGCTAAAACGATCTCGCAGATAGGTTTGCATTTCAGAGGTGGAGCGAATATCCCGGTAAGGCCTACGATTGTTTTCAAAAAGGCCCTTTTCCTCTTCTAGATCATTAATCTCCTGTTGAAGGGCTGTAATCTGGTAATCTAGCTGTACCAAACGAGCACTGTAAGAAGAAGGGGAGACAGTTTGATTGTCCTTTTTGGCGGTCAAAAGGAGCTGTTTTGTTTTTTCTTGATAAGCAGCCTGTAAAGAAAGAGCTTTTGATAGGTCTTGAGATGCTACATAGACCCTATCCTCAAAAATAAAGGGTTCTTTAGCAGTCTGAATTTTTTGTCCATCTACTACAAGAGAAAGATTGTCGAATACTGCAGTTATGTTTCGGCTATAGCTTTGAGCAAAGCCAGTGACGGGTATGGATAGAAAAACAAGTAAAAAAGCCAGCCCGCCGGAAATAATTCTTTTGAACATTGGGTGAACCTCCTTTTGACAAGAAATGAATCCGCAGTTGAAAACTCAAGATTGTTACCTTGTGAAGATTGTTTTTGCTGTAATATGCTACTAATTATATCGTAAAAATTTGCCAAAAACTATAGCTTTTCTTTTATAGAAAATAAGATAGAAAAATGTTTCATTTTGTTTACAGATGTTGAAATACTGTGGAGTATGGAAGATATTGTGATATAATGAAGCTAGAAATTACCATATTTTCCCCCTTTTTTCTACTGAATGTTTTAAGGTTTCGTGTCGATAGTTATTGTAAGAATAGAACCAGGCAGGAGGAATGTATAAAGGATGAAAAAAAAATGCGCAGCTGTACTTGCTTTCGTAATGTTATTAAATATCTTCACAGGTGTTTTTTTCATTGAAGATGTCTATGCCGATGATACACCTTCCATTGACAAGGTAGAGATTGAGGAAATGGTAGAAGTAGTGAATGGACAAAGAACTACTAAGTATCAGGTTAAGTTTAACGGATATCCCATGACCAATATAGAGGCCATTCGGATAATGAAAGAAGGAATAACCCAAAAAACCTTACCAAAGGAAAGACTACAGCAAATAGACAGTGCCAATATCGTCTATATTCCCAGTGAGTCCGAACAGACCATCAACAGTATTTTTGGAACAACAGGAAAGGTTGCCTTCACAATTGTCCGCAAGGATGGCAGTTATCCAGGGAATAAAGAATTCCAGCTGCCGGCTACAGAAGATAACTTTATGAAGATCGATACCATTAACGGGTTGAGTTTAGCCTCCTGGCCAGTGACGGTCATTAAAGGAAATCCCTTTACCCTAGAGGGGATCCACTTCAATAGAGAGGCCTATCGCATGTATATTACCCCTCAAGGAAATCCCATGACCACAGAGATAAATTATAGTGTGGACAATAACACAAAAATTTCTGTAGGAACGGATACCATTAATATTGCAGCGGGAAACAATCAGAATCTTATTTTTGAACGCTCCAGCGGAGACAATATAAAAATCAAGTATATTATTAAAAATGCTATCAATGTGGCCAATCCTCTGGATCTAGGAGAAGTTTTCATTTCTCCTCTTCAAGGAACGGAAGGGACCATTCTAAGGATTAAAGCAGAGAAACCAGTGCCCCTTCTGGATATAGGTACCAAGATCTATATCGGTGGTGTGGAGGCGAAGAGAAACGTCAGCACCTTTAGTGACGGAACCTTTACTTATATGGATAACGGTGTGAGAAAACAGGGCTTGGAAATAATAGTACCTAGACTGGCAACAGCTGGGCCGAAACCTATCATCTTTAAAAATTTTGACAATGATACCTATCGCCATGAAAAGGACTTTACATATTCTCTTGCCGCAGGCTCCGTACTCGAGATTATTAGTACAGATGGGAATCATGCCTATACCAATGAAGAAAAAGCTGTAAATTTACGGGTTAGGAACGCTGTCAATGTAAACAATATTGAAGCCGTTAAAGATCGGGTAGGAATAATTCCTCAAGAAGCTAAAGCTGAGGATTTGACGTTTTTTAAAGAGATAGATCCAAAGGCCTATTACATAAAATACGATTTGGGAGACGGTACATACATCGAGAGAAAAATTACAGTATCGATAGGATTAAAAGCTAAAGTCAATGGTTTTTCTGCGGAAAGTGGTGATGTTGCTTCCTTGTCTGCAACAACTGATAAAGTTAGTCAAGCGGGAGACTATGTCATTAGCGCCAGAACGGAGACGGTTTACTACTCCATGGATGGGGGGGCCATAACAGAACTGGATTATATAGTGGAAGAAGCACCCTTTGGAAATCAGCCCAAAATTAATTTTAAATTTGAATCGGATATCTATACTCCTGTCATTTCAAGAATAACGCCAGAACTAGGACCCCACGATCAATATATAGCTGCCACCTTAATAGGAGATAAGTTCAGAGTAGAAACTGTAGGGGGTGTAACCACCTTCCCAACCATTGTTATAGGAAGCCAATCCCTTACTGGAGCCTATAAATATAAGGTTATTCAGAAGACCATAGAAAATGGAATAGAGCGGAATAGGTTTTATTATAGCAACACAAACAATGGAACAGTAGACCCTGCACTGGAGATCCCAAGAAGTCCAGAAGATCCAATTACCAGTATGGTAGTACTGGATAGTGCTGGAAATGAGATAGACGGTCAGAGGCAACGATCAGGAACCCAGATTAAATTCACCATACCAAAGGGGGAAAGCGGTGTTATAGGCTTTGCGGATATCACTGTGTACAATCCTAGTCCCCTAAACGGCTTGGGAGGAAAAGATACAAAAGAGAATATATTTAAATATGTAGCACCAGCCTCAGGAGCGTTGTTGCCAAGAATCGATTCTGTAAATCCCGACAAAGTGGCTGTAGGTAAAAGGCAAGAGGTAACAATAAAGGGAAGAAATTTTCATAGGGACTTAATCCTTACGGTGGATGGAGAAGTGATCCCCGACCGTAAGGTGGATATCGTTAATGGAACCATTGTGTTCAATGCCCCAACAGGAAGGCAAGGCGCCACCTACCTTCAAGTGATTAATCCCGATGGAGGCTTTGCATCCAGCATATTTGAATACATCCAGGCTTATAGTCAACCTATCATCGAGAAAATTATTCCCAACTTTGGGGGAAAAGGAAATCTAATCATTATTAAGGGTCGAAATTTTTATCGTGCCAATCCTGAAGGAGAAAATGAGAATATCAAGATTGGACTTAAGGTGTATATTGATGGCAAGGATATCAACCGAGTCTATTATAATGAGTTAAGAAACTTTATTAATGAGTTTGACGAAAACAATCCTATTTATGGACCGAATGGGGAACCTTTACAGTCCTATGGCAGCAATGTGGCTGTGGTAGATGATAAGACCATCTATCTAATACTTCCAGATCCCAAAATCCCGGAGAAATCTTTCTTTCTGAATGAATGGCTGGATATTAAGGTCGTAAATCCTGACCTAGGTTATGATGAACTTAAAAAGGGTTTTAAGTTCTTGAATATAGTTGAAAATCCTAGACTAGATAGTGTGAAACCAGGGTTAGGAGACTATAGAGGTGGGAACATTGTGGAGATTACGGGGAGCAATCTTCAAGAGGGAGTTAAAGTATATTTTGGAAGTCAGGAGGCCCAAGTATATCGTCGAAGCAATAATGGGCGAAATCTATGGGTTTATGTGCCCGCCTATGGGGGAGACTTGAAAGACAGCAACCAGGCGGTAGTGCCTGTGACGGTACTAAATACCAACGGAAGTTCGCATACAAAGTATGACGGATATACCTATGTGAATCCTGGCTATACCCCTACGATTACGGGAATTGATAAAAAAGAAGGAGATACAGCAGGTGGAACTCGTGTGTTAATTTCTGGAACGGATTTTAGAGCCTACAACCTTGGAAAGGCCGATCAAAAACTCCCCGATATATATTTTGGAGGAGTTAAAGTGGAATCCAAAGACATTACTTTTAAGATCGATCCTCAAAGCTCCTACAAAGAAGTGGAGTCATCGACTTTGCTTATTGTAGAAAATACACCTCCTCATTCTGCCGGAAAGGTAGACCTGACCATTATCAACTATGATGGAGGTACCGTTACTGCAAAGAATATTTTTGAGTATAAATCCAAGCAAGTTAGTATTACTCAAGTATTACCTGATGGAGGGACCAAATATGGAGGAACTGAGATAACCATCTACGGAAAGGACTTTGTTGAAAGGGGCCTTCATGTAGCCTTCGGAGATCAGACTGTACAGGGAGACATTCTTTCAGGAACCCGGCGGATTCGAATAGGAGACATTATCGTTGACTATAATGCCTATGCCGCCAATAACATTAATCTCTACTATAAGAATGTAGAAGAGGGAAATAAATTGGAAGGATACAAGGTATACCCACAAAAATCTACAGAGAAGAGTAGTAGTTTTAAAATCATTGAGGAAGAAGAATATATGATTGTTACCCTTCCTTGGAGTGAGGTGTATCAAAAATTTCAAGATGAGGCAATTGCCAACTGGGCCGATGAAAATATCAAAATAGAAATAAAGGATCAAAACTTAATCGTTACACGAAGACTAGGTATTGTTAAAAGTATCGAAGAGGATAGGACCAAATTAGTCGTATTGTCTCCGCCCTCTGGAGAAGTAGGACAAAAAGATTTAATAGTCTATAGTGACGGGAAAAGTGCAAAAAGTAAATTTACATATACCAATCCCTACCGTTCTCCTGTGATCACAAAGGTAATACCTGCTACAGCGGTGACAACCGCTGATATCACGGGGGAAAATCTGGATATTGATTTGACAACAGCAGCGCCAAAGGGAGGATCTCCACTAATTATTCAGGGCCAAAACTTCCGCTCAGGGGTGACGGTCTATATTGGAAATAAACAAGCCACCATTAAGAGCAAAAGTCCAAATGACGATGAATTGGTAGTTGTTGTACCAGAGGCAGCTGAGGGAACTGTAGGCTCCTACCTAAGGATTTTAGTAGTTAATGAGGATCGGGGTGAAGCTTATGGGGATCATACAAATGGTGGAACAAGAAAACCAATCTACTTCCGCTATATAGTAGAGGGAAGTTCTCCAAAGATAACCTCTGTGACACCCAATACGGGACCAGTAACGGGAGGAACTGAGGTAATTATAAAAGGTACTGATTTTAAAGACCAAGATACCTTTGAACACCCAAAAACAGTAGAGGTATATATCGGTGGTATTCCTGTTGCAGCTGGTGATGTAAGAGTAGAGGATATAGAGACCGTAGTTGTTACCATGCCCGAGGGAAGGGTTGGAAAACAAACTATCGAGATCGTAAACTATGACTTTGGACGAGCTCTGGCCCAGGATATCTTTACATACATTAGCCAACCCCAGATTTTATCCGTAGCGCCTACTAAGATCTTTACCAATGATACAAACACCGAGGTAACCATATCAGGGAAAATGTTCCAAAGCGGAGCAAAGGTAGTCATCGGAGGCAAAATTATTGATGAATCTGCTATCAAGGCGGGTATGGTGGTGAATGGTACAGGGATTTTGGGAGTTGTGGGCAAGAAAAATAGGGCAGTAGCTGTTGTAGACGGAAAAGTAGCAGCCTCTGTTACTGTAGATAGTGAATTAACCCTTCGGGTGAAATTCAATGAAGCCATTGATTTATCCAATAGCCATATTATTATCATCAATCCCGATGGTGGTGTATCCAAAGAATATAGGGATTTTGAATATCAAATTCCTGTACCGAATAAGCCATTGGTATTGGAAGCCATCCCCGGCTTTGAATCTACGGTGCAGCTATTGTGGTCTCAGTCTTCACCAGAAGTACTCAACGCAGCAGAGAGCTATGAAGTTTATGGGAAAAGAGCTGATGAGAAACAATACACCCTACTAGGGAATACGCAAAATCCATCCTTCATTGTAAAAGGACTGGAGCCCAATACGCGCTACAGCTTTATGGTGAGGGCATTAAATAAATATGGCTCTGCTGTAGAATTTGCAGAGGCAACCGTTAGAACCTTTAGCATTAGTGAGGATGATAAACTAAGAGAAAAACAAGAGCAGTTAGATAAAGAAAAGACAAAGCTGGAAGAAGAGGGTAAGGAAGAAGTGAGTAATGGGATATTGATTAAAACCCTAGGCACCAAGCAAGTAACGGGAAGCAGCGGGGCCTTAACCATTGACTTCTCTCTCTCCAAGTATAAGAATTACAATAACTTTATTGTAGCTATTCCACTACCCCTTGCCCAATCCAGCGGTCGTCAGATTATCATTACCGATGGAAAGGTGAACTTTGGCTTTACGCCAAAGGATCTCTATACTCGAGAGGCAAGTCAAGTGGCTTCTAAGGATTTGGGAGATGCCTATGTACGAGTAAGCTTTGAACGTTTGGGAGGAAAGACCGAGGAGACCCTCAAAACAGCTGTGGCTAGAACTCAAAGGCAGGCTTCTCAGATTTATGAGATTGGCTTTGAGCTCCAAGTAGGCAAAAACCTTAGCAGCATTCGTAGAATGCTTGGGAATGGAAGCTTAGAGATCAAGTTTGATGCAGCTGCCTACGCAGGGGCCAACAAGGACAAGCTCTTTGTAGCAGAGTATGATCCATCTCAGGATAAATTTATCAAGTTAGGGAATGGAAACCGAGCCTATCCTCAAGCAGCAGGAAAATATGTACTTTTATCAGACAGATAAGGTAAGGAAATCTTGTAGGGGAGGACCTATGTGTCCTCCCTGAAACAATATTAAAAAAGATTGGAGCGAAATCTATGGGAAATCCTCGCAAGAGACTGGGTGTATGGTTAGCGATTCTATTGGCAATACAGATTTTCCCCCTAGGAGTATATGGCTTAGAGGATACCCTATCCTTTCCACTATACGAGGGAACTGCCAATCAAAGAGCCCTATACAGTACGATACAATTTAATGATATTCAAGGACATTGGGCAAGGCCAGCAGTACAAGAAGCTGCTGCCCTTTCTATAATGAGGGGCTTGAACAACCGCCAATTTGCTCCCGACCGTACCTTAACCTATGCAGAGGCATTAACTGTTTTAGTAAAAGCTATGGGTTTAGAGGCACAGGCCCAGCAAGCAGGGGAGGCCCAAGTACAGCCAAAGGTGAGAGATATCTTGTTGATGAGTCCTGCTGATGATTGGGCCAAGGGATATATTCAAGTAGCCTCTCAACAGGGAATCTTGACTGCCCAAGAAACAACAGAAATCTTAAATCTTACTCAAGAGCAGTTAGAAAGAATTGAAGCTCAAGTTGAACAGCAGCTTCAAGTCTATGAGAATAGAAATCTTACACCGGCAGAGTCAGCTAATTTACAAAGACAAATTCGAGATCAAATCCAATCAAGAACGACTTGGAATCGCCCTGTAAGCCGTCAACAGGTGGCACAGTGGGTAGGGAGAGCTCTTGGTCTTGAGCCAGTTTATGGAGATAAACTGGTCAATGCTTATGGATTTAGTGATTGGCAGCAAATAGATACGAATAAAATTCCTATGGTGGAAGCGGTGCTGCAAAAAGGAATCATGTCGGGAACCAGCGCCACTGCCTTTTCACCAAGAGGTCAATTGACCAGAGGGCAGATGGCGCAACTGGCGACCAATATCCATGATCAACTGTTGGAAGCAAGGGGACTTGTGAAAAAGAGTGGGGAAATCATCGATATGGAAAGCCTACAAGAAATGGGAAAAAGCAAAAGACTCTATACGATACATAATGAAGACAACAGCAAAAACTATTTGATGGTAGAGCCTAACAGCAAAGATTTCATTGTTCAAAAGAATGGAAATCTTGGACTATCTGAAGTCTTGGGTATTGGGGATAAAATCAGATACTATATCAACGAGCAAAACCAGATCCTCTATGCTGTAGTGAATGCAAGCAGTCAAAGAAAATTGGAAGGGTTTATAGACAATGTGGATGGGAATAACCTGACACTTACTCTGACAGATTTTTCGGACAAACGGCATCTATTGTCCCTTCAGCCTGCTGCTCAGATTATGGTTAATGGCAGGAGTGCTGGGCTAAAGGATTTGCTTTACGGAATGGAAGCGGTGGTAACGCTGCAAGGGGATAAGGTGACAGAGGTTGAGGGGATTTTAGAAGAAGATCCCTATCGCCATGGTTACATTTCTCCGGGAAGCCGGACCAAGGTAGGGGATGTACTATTTATTAACAGTGATACCGTAGAGATCAAGGTAGGAGAGAATAGAGAAAAATATCGGATTACCCCCAATACCCAGCTCCTGAGAAGCGATGGTCGTGCCAATCTTTTTGAAATAAAAGAAGGAGATAGAGTATTGTTGTCCTTTGATGACATCTATAGTGCAGACATTGCTTCTTTGCAGGTGGAGGATCAAGAAAGACATATTGACAATATCTATCGTGGCAAAATCGAAAGTGTGAATGAACGAGGCAAGGAAGTACTATTAAATACGGTGAGTGTTTATCAAAATGGGAAGTGGATCAAGCATCCGGAACAAAAGATAAAACTGAAGGTGGAAAATGATAAGCTCTATGCAGGGGGAGCAAAGACCTCTCTCAAATCCCTAGGTACATCCAAGGGCTCAGAGATCTATGTAGCTGTAGAAAAGAGCTACGGTGTTGAGCGTTCTTCAAAGCTGCTTCTTAAACAAGGTTCGGCGGTACTCTATGAAAATCGTATTAGCGATATACAGTTTGGTACCAATAGAATGGTTGTAGATAACAATAGCTTTAATTTCCATCCGGGAACCATTGTGATAAAAGATAACAGACTGGTAGATATGTTGAATTTAAATAAAAATCAAAGCATTTATATGGCTGCAGATATGAGCCAAGGAGCTCGAAATGCCTCCTTTATTGCCATAGAAAGCGGTGGTATTCTAGATGATCGTATTGATGGAACAAGACTAATGGTTTATCAAGGAAGTATACAGGATATTGATGACTATGGGGTGACCATCGGAAGACTGGGATATCAGCTGGACTACTTAAAAATACAAGATAATAAATGGACAGAAGTAAGCGGAAGTAAGAAATTCACATTGACTGAGGATAGCTTTATCTTCGATAGTGACTTGAAAAAAGAAATCGAAAATCGTTACTTCATGGATACTCGATATATTGATATCGAGGATGTACAAGATAAAGAGCTAAAAAAACGAATTGAAGACGATTTCTATATTGGTAAAAGTGCTTATTTCGTTGTGAAGGAAAGTAGCTTTGATGGGGAAACCTATGGGGAAGTATTGGCCCTTAACATTACACCAAAAATTGTTTATAAAAGAGGAAGCGTCAATACAGAGCATAGTGCTCTAGCTACCATTGAGACCGTAAATCTGGATAATGAAACCATTACATTGGGAAGTCTAAAATATTGGAATTCCCTGAACAAACGATGGGAGAGTGCCAGTGGGACAGAATCTGTGAATATGGATAAGGCAGTGATTCTTCTCAATGATAAGCCCGTGCATAAAGATGAACTCTATAAGCTAAAGCCAAAAGCAAAGGCATATGTGATAAAAAACAAAGAGAATTCTGTAAATGATAATGCCTATGTAATCATTGTAGAACAATAAAGGAGGAGCCTTGTATGAACAAAAAAGTCTTGATCTTAACCATGCTGCTGGTGCTCTCCTTTAGCCTTCAGGGAGTAGCCATAGCGCCCCCTGGATATGAGGGCGGCATCCAAAATGAAGCCATTTATAAA
Organism: Thermotaleaceae bacterium; assembly: GCA_040797825.1. Classification (GTDB taxonomy): domain Bacteria; phylum Bacillota; class Clostridia; order Peptostreptococcales; family Thermotaleaceae; genus Geosporobacter. The sequence continues at coordinate 29,693 of JBFNEZ010000018.1, forward strand.
GAAGTTACTTTTGTAACTGGAGAGCCTATTCTCCTTGAGGGTACTTTGACTACAACGGTTCGTGAAAGGAACAATCAAGTAACGGAACGTTACACCTACAAGCTGGAAAATACAGCCAAGCAAGCAAAAATGAGCAGAACCGTCACCATTAACCGAGACTTGCAAATCAATGGAGAACAGGTTACGGAAAATGCTGCCCTTACAAGCTTTAAAGAGACGATAGATGTCAATGGGTCAAAATATGAAGCTACGGACAAAACCTATCAATGGAGCAAATCCGATGTTTATCAAAATAAGCCAGGGGTCACTTATTTTGCAGGGAATTGGGATGGAAGGAAGACCTATACCATCAACAAAACCCAAGGAAAAGTCATGGTAGAAGCCCGAGGCAATGTGGTTGGCTACGATCACTATTGGGGCACTACAGAAACGCAAACAATCGAGTATTACATTGAATCAGAAAGAAATGGGGAAGAAGAACCTATCCGATGGCAGGGGACGGCCACAGTAGATGCATCTCATAACCGTACTAGAAGCTTTTACTATGAAGCCAATCAACCCACCCAAATCAGCTTTAGAGGAGGATACCTCCTTTCAGAGCAGCAGGAAAATGTGCTGAAAATTAACTACGATTTACCCAGACTGAACGCCGATGGAACCTTAAGAAGTCAAAGAAATGTAAACAATATGAGTTATAGCATTGATACCAACCCCGTAAATCAACGGTTGAATGTCCCAAATATGCGGGATATAGCAGGCCATTGGGCGGAACCAGATATTCTTCTGCTAACCAGCATGGAAGCATTAACTTCCAACAGTTCTTATTTCGGACCGGGACTGCCTATGAATAGAGGAGACTTTGCAAGAGCTATGGCGGTAATCATGGGACTGCAAATAGAAGCACCAAAGGCTACGACGCGAACATCTAGGGCAGCAGAGCCACCTTCCATTTTTACAGATGTAAGTAAGGAAGATGTCAATAAAAAATACATTACAGCGGCTTACGAGAAAGGGATTATGCAGGGGACAGGAAAAGATAGATTTTCTCCCAATCAAGCTCTCACCAGGGCCCAGGCAGTCACTGTCATGATTCAAACCCTAGGCTTTGAGAACCTAGCTCCCATTCAGCAGTATAGTACAGGTTTCCGAGATGACAGACAGATCCCACTATGGGCAAAGGATGCGGTTTATATGGCCCAAGAGTTAGGCTTGGTACAGGGGACTTCAGAGGGATATTTTCAGCCCAATAAGGTCCTCACCAAGGCAGAAGCCGCTGCTATGCTGACCAACTTTATTCAGTATCTACAAGAAGATCTACGCTATGATTATCGAGAAAGAATTCTAAACTTCTAAGCTGAGGAGGACCATGTGTCCCCTCCCTTTATGTAACAATAAAAATTCAAATAGTAATAAATAAAAAACATCCTGTTGAAAACAGAAAAAATAGGATACAATAGAAACAAGATGATTATTTGCTGCGATCCTCTGTGGATTGCAGCTATATTTATTGAAAATACAGGGAGGTGTTTATAATGGGGAAAAGAATAGGGAATAAATCACGGATATTGATTTGGGTAATGATCCTTTTCTTTGTTTGTTCTAATTTTTCTTATGCAAATCAGCCTATAAAAACCTTTAGAAATCTAGATGAACGGGTAGATTATTTAAAGCAGATCATTCAATACATAGAGGATAACTATGTGGGAGAGATATCAGAAGAAGCATTGGCAGAGGGTGCCTATAGAGGTGTCTTTGATGCTTTGGATCCCTATAGTCGATATTTTGGTCCTGAGGAATTAAAGGAATTTCAGCAGCAAACCTCTGGTAAATATAGTGGGATAGGAGCCACTGTGGGGATAAAAGATAAAGAAATCGTAGTGATTGCACCCATAGAAGGAGGTCCTGCAGCGAAGGCGGGGATCAAGGCTGGAGATGTGATCCTTTCTGTAGGTAATACAACGGTAGAAGGCAACGCCCTAGAAAATGTAGTCAATATGCTGTTAGGCAATCCAGGAACAAAGGTCAAAGTGACTATCAAACGAGAGGGTGTTGATAAGACTTTGGATTTTCATATTACCAGAGAGATCATTACCCTGAACTCCATAAGAACAGAAATACTTGGTAGCAATATTGGCTATATTCAGATATTGGAATTCAATGAAGGTGTAGGCGTAAAGGTTGAGGAAGCATTGAAGAATTTGAATGACAAAAAGGTAAAGGGGATTATTTTAGATTTGCGCAATAATCCTGGAGGCCTTATTGAAGAGGCCGTAGATGTGGCCGATCTGTTTATTCCTAAGGGACCTGTCGTTCACGTTGTCTACAATAACAAAGACAAACAGACCTATTCTTCATTAAAAGATAAAATTGATAAGCCTCTAGTGGTTCTTATCAATGGAGGCAGTGCCAGTGCTTCTGAAATTGTAACTGGAGCAGTACAGGATACCAAGTCAGGAACCATTATCGGTACAAAGAGTTATGGAAAGGGTACCGTGCAGTCTATCATTCCCATTACCAACGGAGGAGGAATCAAGCTTACCATTGCTAAATACTTGACGCCCAATGGACGGATGATTGATGGGTCTGGCATTCAACCAGATATTATTTTAGAAAATCCTGATATAGTTGAATTAAACGGTTTAGGTTCCTTTGCACCGATGATTGAAGAAACAGAAGCTGTGGCAGGGGATAAAGGCCTTAATGTTTATGGTACCCAGCAACGACTCAAATGGCTGGGCTATAAAGAGGTAGAGACTACAGGGATTCTAGATAAAGCGACTCTAGACGCCTTAAAGAAATTCCAAAAATCTACAGGCTTAGAGGATAACGGAATTCTCAATATGGCCACACTTATTAAGATTGAAGAAAAAATATTGGAAATTCTTCAGAATAGTGCAGAAGATCTTCAACTTAAAAAAGCCATCGAAGTTATTAAAGGGCAATAACGTTGTAGGTCTAATAACGGAACGCATAAGATGCGTTCCCTACGGGTTAAAATTGTTTGAAATGAGGGAAAAGTAATTTCCACATCAGTAACCCGTAGGGGTAGAATTTAATTTTTCAAATGAGTAAGAGTAATTATTATAATGAAAGACCAAATAGCTATTGACTTGACCTAGATCAATGAGATATACTATGTAGGTTATTTAAAATATAAGTGTATGAGCACCCTGCCAGGGTGCCCTGCCATAAAAGAGCGGATTTAACATCGGTAGGTCACCCGTAGGGGTGACCTCTCACTTTTTTTAGAGGATTGTATGGCTGGCGTATTGGAAGACACAAAATCAGTCATAATAGGGATAGATCGAAACCCTCAATACACAACCCATGCACCGTAGGGGCAGCATACCCTGCTGCCCACCTTATAGTACATTCTTTGCACATCACGGGGAAAAGATCCCCGTCGTTTCACTTTATATGAGTACTTATTAAAAGGAGGATTTTATCAATGGCAAAATATATCTTTATTACGGGCGGAGTCGTATCCTCTCTAGGGAAGGGAATCACAGCGGCTTCATTGGGACAATTATTAAAGAGCAGAGGACTGAAAGTAACCATTCAAAAATTTGACCCCTACATTAATATAGATCCTGGGACCATGAGTCCTTATCAGCATGGAGAGGTATTTGTTACCGATGACGGAGCAGAAACCGATCTGGATTTAGGACATTATGAACGATTTATTGATATCAATCTGAATAAATACAGCAATGTGACCACAGGTAAAATCTACTGGTCTGTGATCACCAAAGAGAGAAAAGGTGACTACCTGGGGGGAACGGTTCAAGTCATTCCCCACATTACCAACGAAATCAAGGAGCGTGTCTTTCGTGTAGGCCGTGAAACCAGTGCCGATGTGGTGATCACGGAGATCGGAGGAACCGTAGGAGATATTGAAAGTCAGCCGTTTTTGGAAGCTATCCGCCAAATCAAATATGATATTGGCAGAGAAAATGTAATGTATATCCATGTGACCTTGGTACCTTTTCTAGGAAAAGCAGGAGAAATCAAAACCAAACCCACCCAGCACAGTGTTCGGGAGTTAAGAGAGATCGGAATTCAGCCCGATGCCATTGTATGTCGTACAGAAAAGCTGCTTTCCGATGAAGTGAAAGAAAAAATTGGACTATTCTGCAACCTAGACAGCAACAATGTGGTGCAAAATCTAGATGCGGCATCTTTATATGAAGTGCCATTAATGCTGGAAAAAGAAGGCTTGGCAGATATGGTCTGTGAGCGATTGGCATTAAAATGTGGGGCGCCGGATCTGTCGGAGTGGATCAAAATCGTGGAGAAAGAAAAAAATGCAAAGGATACAGTGAAAATTGCCTTGGTAGGAAAATATGTGGAGCTTCGGGATGCCTATCTCTCCGTGGCTGAGTCCCTGAAACATGCAGGAATCGCCAATGAAGTTCAGGTGGATATCGATTGGGTCCACTCAGAGGACGTCAATGAAGAGAATGTGGAAAAATATCTAAAAGGTGTAGATGGGGTATTGGTGCCTGGCGGCTTTGGAGATAGAGGTGTAGAAGGGAAGATTACAGCCCTCCAATATACACGGGTGAATAAAATACCTACCTTGGGAATATGTCTGGGTATGCAGCTTGCCGTCGTAGAATTTGCCAGAAATGTGGCAGGTCTCAAGGATGCTCACAGCTCTGAGCTAAATCCAGATACTCCTTATCCCGTAATTGACTTGATGCCTGATCAGAAGGATATAGAAGACATGGGCGGGACCATGCGGTTAGGCCTTTATCCATGTAAAGTCTATGAGGGCACCAAAGCCCAGGCTGCCTATGGAGAGGATCTGATTTACGAAAGACATCGTCATCGCTATGAGGTAAACAACCAATATCGGGATCAACTGCAGGCAGCAGGCCTGATCATCAGCGGAATTTCTCCTGATGAAAGATTGGTAGAGATCATAGAGATAGCCGATCATCCATGGTTCGTAGCAGGACAATTCCACCCAGAGTTCAAATCCAGACCCACAAGGCCCCATCCACTCTTTAGAGATTTCATCAAAGCGGCCTACGAAATCAAAAACAAATAAATCTGTTAGACATAAAAAAACTCCATATCTCCGTAGGGAACGCATCTCATGCGTTCCGAATACCTATCACACAACCATACAAATATGATATAATAACCAAAGGGACCCGAAACGGACAACAACAAAGGAAAAAGTTTACGGAATAGGGGAGAGATAAAAATGAACAATGAAGAAAAAATGTTAAACCTAATGGAAACCATGTATAC
>JBFNEZ010000019.1:0-34481 GCA_040797825.1 Thermotaleaceae bacterium
TACTTAAGGGTTTATAGTGCTGCTATTCTCCGAAGTTCATCTACCAATTTTTCTTCCTGAAAGGGCTTTACCACAAAACCTTTGGCGCCTGCCCGAATTGCCTCCATTACCATTCGCTCTTGACCCATGGCGGAACACGCAAGAATCTTGGCATTGGGATCTATTTCTTTAATTTTGCGGATAGCTTCCACCCCATCCATTTCCGGCATGGTGATATCCATAGTTACAACACTAGGGTTTAGCTCCTTATATTTTTTAATGGCTTCTATGCCATTTGCAGCCTCTCCTGCAACCTCTATTTTATTTGCCTGAAGTATTCTAACAATAGTCATCCGCATAAATGCAGCATCATCTACAACCAACACGCCCATTTTTCTTCTCTCCTTTCTAAGCTTCTCTATGAATCACTAAAATAGCAAAGTCATCTTCTAATTCTTCTGTACGTAATTCTTCGCAAGTTAGTTCCAACTGCTTGTTAAACTCTGTGGGTAGTTTTCTTTTCCCGTTGCTGTCATAAAATACATTAAATACATCCATTTTTCTTAAATCCATTCGCTGCCCCTTATTAAGCTGTAACTCTGTGGCACCGTCGGTCATCAAAATCAGTTTATCGTCCCTCCCAAGAGAAAGAACAGTTTCCTCATAGGTTAACAGAAGAGGATCCAATTGCCAATTGTTAATAGGAAATCCCTTCAGATTATAGGAAACATTTTTACCTTGATTGACAAAAGCTAAAATCGGTTCTACATTGTGTCCTCCATTTGCTAGGAGTATTCGCTGACTATTCAAATCCAATATTCCCACTAGAACACCAATATAAACAGTTTCATCCATCTGAAGCTCTCGAAACCGAATTTGAAGTTTTTCTAATATTTGTGAAGGTCGCATGTCCTCAATTTTCTTGAAGGATTGTACAATCCCTCGAATTGCTTGCTTTAAAAAAACCGTCACTAGAGAAGCGGCTACTCCATGACCAGATACATCGGCAATATAAAATATCACCTTTCGCTCATCTATTTGAAAGATATCATAAAAATCTCCTCCTAAATATCGTGCCTGCAAGTGGTTGGCATAGAAACTATAATTCCCATATTTGCGATAGCCTCTAGGCATGAGATAGGATTGAACTTTTTGAGCAAACTGCAGGTCTTCCTCCATTCTATGGTGCTGCTCAACAATGGTTTGTTTTTCTATAATAGACTGCTGCAAAAAAATACAGTTTTTCACAGCCACCCCAATGGGTAGGGCTACCAGCTCCAGAAGCTTGAGATCCATCCTATGAAAACACTGGATTTCTAAGTTTTCAAGTATAACCACGCCTAAATTTTCTCCCTCATATTTAATAGGAATGGCAACGAAGGGATTGGACACATTCCCTAAATAAATACGCTTGCAGTAAATAAAAAAATATTTAGCGCCCAACTCCTTGCGATGTATACTTTCTTTCTTCAATTCATTCCCTTCGGAGGTATAGACTGCATAGTAATCCTTTACAGCTTCTTTTCTGACAAAAGTAATATGTCCTCCCGTGAAGCGCTTCATTTGCTCCACCACCAGCTGAGAAATTTTTTCGATATCGGTGTGAGATAGTAAGCTGCTGCAAAAATCTCCAAAAAACAATAATTGCTTATTTTGCTCCTTGGATTTTTTATATTTCTCCAGCAACAATATGTATTTTTCTTCCAAGTTCTCATAATCGATCATGGTGTGCTCCTTTTGACCTTTCTATTTCCCGTAAGCAAGAAGGGCTTCTTCTTGACTGGAATATAGATGTATCATTTTATCCAATTTAGTGATAATAAATAGCTTTTTGATATGTTCTTGCAAGGAGCACATCTTAAAATCCCTTTTGTCTTTTTTCACATAGGCATAGGCTTTGATAATGCAGCTAAGACCCATGCTGTTGAGATAGCCAAGGGATTCCAAATCCAGCAATATATTTTCCTGTCCTTTCATACTCCTCAATAATCCTTCACCAAATTCAAGATAATTTTCAAAGTTCACCTCTCCAGATACTTTGATAATTTTAATCTGCCCTTGTATGCAGGTTTCGATGATCATCTTCAGCACATCCTTTCAAAATATACATATACAAGGGTACCCCCCTCTTTTGTTTTTTGTATTTCTAGTCTATTGGATAGATGGTTGACTAAAAACAGACCTCTCCCATATTCACATAGAGGATCAGGGGGCATATCAGGAATTTCTTTCAAATAATCCGTGCTGATACCTACACCAAAATCCTGAATCGAAGTAAGCAAATATTTTTCATCCAAAGTAAATTGGACGTTTACTACACCGCCTTTATTTCCATATCCATGGGTAATACAATTGATAAATATCTCATCCATACAAAGAATATATTCAAAAATCCTATCCTCATTTCTTAATTGCATCTCTGCTATCTCATGGCAATAATACTTTAATATCTTTAGTCCGTGAATGTCAGCATTTAAACTAAGCTGCGTAAGAAGGTTATGACCCTTTGGCATATTCCTTTGCTCCTGTTCTTTAGGACACATGAGCTGGATCTCCCTCCTTTCTTCTTCCAAAGGCTGCAATATCAATGATCTGTGCAAAGCTGCCGTCCCCAAGAATACTGACCCCGGAAATCCCCTTTAGATTCCCAAAGAGCTTACTTTTACCGATAAAATCGCCCATAGACTTGATGACAATTTCCTGCTCACCCATCAATTTATCTACAACCAATGCGAATCTTCTTTCAGAGTAACCCACAATGACAATGAATAATTTCTCCTGCTCCATTGTTTTATCAAGACCAAAATATTCTCCTACCCGGACAACAGGAATTACCTGCTCTCGCCAATTAAACACTTCTAATCCATTGATACTATGCAGCAGTTCTCCTATTTCACTCCCCTTTAATCGAATGGTTTCTATAATAGAAGAAATAGGCAGAGCAAAAACAAAGTCGCCTTCACGAATTAATAGGGCCTGTACAATGGCTAGGGTAAGGGGGAGTTTGATGATAAACCGTGTTCCCTTTCCCAACTCCGTTTTGATATCAATAAATCCATTTAATTTACCGATATTGGACTTTACCACATCTAACCCTACACCTCTTCCTGAAATATCACTAATTTCCTTAGCTGTTGAGAACCCAGGCTCGAAAATAAAATGAAGGATCTCTCTATCGGATAGGGCTTTTAGCTGCTCTTGAGCAGCCAAATTCTTTTCAACAATCTTTTCTTTCAGCTTTTCTAGATCTATGCCCTTTCCATCATCGCTGACCTCAATAACCACACTATTTTCCTCATGACGGGCACTCAAGGTTAAAATCCCTGTGCTGTTTTTTCCCACTGCCGCCCGGTCATTGACTTTTTCAAGTCCATGATCTACTGCATTTCTTAAAATATGGGTAAGAGGATCGATTAATTCTTCGATAATCCCTCTATCGATTTCCGTTTCTTTACCCAATATTTCAAAGCTAACTTCCTTACCGCATCGCTGGGCCAAATCTCGGACCATCCGTGGGAATCGGTTAAATATATGCTCTAATGGAAGCATTCTGGTAGCCATAACCGTTTCCTGCAGCTCAGAACCGATAAAATTAATATGGGGAAGTATATTCACCAGTTTTTGAATCAGAGGATCATTTTTATACTTTTTCTTTAAGGCCCCTCCAATTTGATTAAGATTTTCCTTATCGATGATAAATTCCCCTACCAGATTCAATAATTTATCTATTTTGTTTACATCTACACGAACAGTTGCCTTATCTTCCCGTTTGCTGCCATTGAGTACCCGCACATTTTCAGGAAGCTGCCGGGTTTCCTCACTGCCATTTTTTACTCTTTTAATATAGATATCGGCAATTTCTGAGACTGCATTAATGTTTTTATAAAGAGCCTCTTCCATACGTTCCGTGGCTACTACCACCGCAAATTGATCTCCAAAACTCTCGTCCCCCAGCTGCTCATAGTTTTCTGGAGATATTGTGAGCACATCACTGATCCCGAGCAAATTATTGATGGCTAAAAATGCCTTTACAGATTTCATCTTAGCACTTTTTTCAAGGATTATTAGTATCTTATACACATGGAATCGGGGAGAAATTTCTTGGCAGAGCTTTCTTTCTGCTTCTGTTAATTCCAAGTGCTCCTCCTTTACCTCGATTCTGTGTCGTACTTGAACTTCATTATTTTGAAAATCCTCTTCTTTTCCTGATCTGTCCTCAATAATCTGCTGAATTTTTGCGATAATCTCCTGAATATCCATATCGCTTACTTGATTCTCCTGAATATTGGAATGAATCTCCTTTAGAAGATCGATGCTTTGAAAAAAGGTATTCATGATATGGGTATCCACTTGAATCTCTTTATTTCTGACCTTGGATAAAAGATTTTCTAAATGATGGGATAAGCTTGTCATATCCTCAAAACCCATGGTGGCTGATGCCCCTTTTATGGAATGAGCCATACGAAATATACTATTTATGGTTTCCGTATCCCCCTGCCCTTGTTCTAATAAGAGCAGTTCCTGTTCGATGGCCTGGATCTGTTCCTTGGTTTCCTCCAGAAACATGGTATAGTATAGATCATCCATGTCTAATCGATCCATTTTTATCCTCCTTTCCATGGATTTTTATAGTACAATTTCTTGGAGCACTTTTCCTTCTTCTCTCCGTAATATTTGCTCAATATCAAGAATAAAGACCATTTTTTTACCAGTTTTCCCTAATTTTTTCACGTAGTTACAGCTAATCTGAATTTCCTCAGGGGGTGGTGCAATATCTATTTCTTCAAAGGTTATCACATGGGATACACTGTCAACCAAAAGTCCAATCACTTTGTCCCATATTTTTATAATTACGATTCTAGATTCTTTACTAATCGCCTTTGGTGGAATAGCAAACCGTTTACGCAGATTGATAATCGGTACCACTTCCCCCCTTAGGTTGATAATGCCTTCTATAAAATCCGGTACTTGAGGAATCTTTGTAATTGTAATTTCCTTTAGTCTGTTGATTTCATGAATTTTCACGATATCAATAGCATAGGCTTCTTGAGCCAAATGAAATACCACATATTGATTTTCTTCCATTACAAAACCTCCCTGTTTGTTTCACTGGTTAAAAAGATACCTATAGCAAGCAACCCTAGGCAATCTTAAACTTCGACACAATGTCCAACAGGGTATTTGCTTGACTAGCCAAACTCTGAGCTGTTCCCGCTACCTCTTCACTACCTGCAGATACCTCATTACCTATTTCGTTAACATTTTCTGCAGTAGCCAATATCTCTTCACTGCTGGCCGATTGCTCCTCTGCTGCCCCAGCTACTTCCTGGGCTAAACCATTGATTTTATCCATAGACTGAATTACATCATGAATTGAAGAAACCTGTTGTTCAACGGCGGCAGATGCCTGCATAGATAATTCATTTACTCTTTCTACTGCATTCATGATTCCTCGGCTGGCTTTTGACTGCTCATCAGTGGAAAGGGCAATATCATGGATTAAATCAGTAGTTCTTTCAATAGCTGCAAATATCTTATCAAAAGCTACTCCAGTTTGTTTTACAAGGGTTACACCATTTTCCACCTGCTTTGCTCCTGCATGGGTTGTTTCAACAGCATTGTTTACTTCTTCCTGTATCTGCTTGATTAAGTTGGTGATGTCCTTGGTTGCATCGCTGGATTTTTCAGCCAAGTTTCCAATAGCCCCTGCCACAACGGCAAAGCCTTTACCATGTTCACCGGCACGGGCTGCCTCAATGGCTGCATTGAGCGCCAATAGATTGGTTTGTTCAGCAATATCATCAATTACTTCTACAATATCTCCAATTTGTACTGCTGCTTTCCCAAGACCTTTAATGGCGTTGGTTAAATTTTGCATGGCTCTATTGATTTGATCCATTTCTGTAATGGTATGATCCACTGCTTTTTTTCCTTCTTCTGCCTCATTTACTGTGTTTTTTGCCTCATTACTTGCATTGTGGGCATTATTTGAAGCCAATTCAATGGACGCATTCATTTGTTCAATGGAACTAGAAATATCCACAATGGTACTTGAAGTTGTTTCAGTACTATGAGCTACTTCCTCTGCAGATTTTCCCAATTCATCCATGGTATTGGTTACTCCGCTAATGTTCCCTGCTATTTCTGAAATATTTGCTGCAACTTGACCTATGGAAGCACTCATTTCATTCATAGCCGTTGTTAATTCCCCCATGGAGGCTGTTTGATTCTCCGCCGAAGCAGACATTTCTTGAGAAACACTGCTGCTTTGTTGGGCTGCACTGCCTACCTGATTTGCCGTATCCAGTACTTGAATGATGGCGTTCCTCTGGCCTTCAATCATTTGATTAAAACTAGCTGCCAGATCGGCTATCTCGTCTTTCACCTTTACATGGGCCTGAACCGTTAGATCTCCTTTCTCAGCTTTAGCCATCAAGGCCATTAGGTGCTGAATAGGATTGATGATTTGTTTGCTGGCAAAAAAAGCCGTTAGTCCTCCTAATAATGCAAATAAAAGACCGACAATCCACGTACTGGTTCTAATTCTATAGGCATCTGCCATATATTCGTGGGTAGGGATATTAATGGCCAAGGACCAATCTCCCACGGGCTTATAGAGGTTTAGCTTTCGTTCGCCATTATATGTATAAAGCTCAGCTGCTGCTGATCCTTGAGTCATGGCTATGGTGATGTTCTTTAGTTCTCCCGTAGCAGTTTCCATCAGGTTCTCCGTAAGAATTTTTCCTCTTTCCGGATGGTAGAGAAATACGCCATTTTTATCCAACATGTAGCCATAGCCTGTTTGGCCAGATTTTACCTTAGCCACAATATTGCTAAAGGTCTCAAATCTTATGGAAAAAGCTACGATACCCGCTACATTTCCAGTGGCACTCTTCAAAGGTACACTATAGACCACCACAGGATTCCCAGATAATTTTGACATCACCACTTCACTCCAAAGGGAATTTCCACTCATGCTTTCTCTGAAGTATTGTCTGCCTGATAAGTCTATTCCGCTATTGGCTCCATCGGAACTGTCCAAAATTACTCTCCCTTGATTGTTTGTAATTAAAATATCTTCTGAGATTTCACGAATAGAGCTTTGAAATTCCTTGATGGTTCTCTGGGCAAGCTGCATTGTGTTGTCACTTATCTGTCCCTGCAAAAGTTCATTGGCATAGTTTCCCATGTCAGGTAAGGCACCAAAGATCATTCCCAAATCTTCAATATTTTTCTTCTGCGTTAGAATTTCTTGAGCAGTTCCATCTAATAAAGCTTTTAGGGCTTCTTCGGCCTTATGCTCCAGAGCGTTTTCTGCACTTTTGTAGGAATAGACACCCAATACAGAAATGGGAATTATAATCAATGCAAGAAAGTAGGCCATCAGCTTTGTCATCAGTTTCATTCGTATCTTCATCTTTTTTCCTCCTTGGTTATAGGTTAAGAGTATACTATTCTGTACTATGGGTTAAATCCTTAACAATTTTCGCCATCAGCTCCACAGAGCGCTCATAGGTACGCAGCACCTCCTGTTGTTCTGTGATTTCACGGACACAGCTTAAGATATAAACTTGCTCTCCAATATCTATTGTCTTCCATTGCACATCCACATCAATAAGGGTGCCATCCTTCTTTTTATGTTTCCGAATTAATCTTCTCTTACCCCTATTCTCTATGGCAAACTTCAGTACTTTTTGATGCACCATTATGTCCTCTTGATCAGTTCCTAAATCTGCTAGAAAAAGGGATTTAAGTTCAGTTTTTGAATACCCATAAATTTTCTCTGTTTCTTTATTGATATACATGATCTTCCCTTGAGCATTAAAGATAAAAATAGGAACAGGCAATAGATGAACTGCTCCCTGTCAAGCAGACAGTGGAAAAAATAAAAGATTCTATATGACGTCAACCATCATTTTGGTTGGCGTCATTTTTATGCAACTTGGTTCATAAGATACTGTCTGTATTCCATTGGTGTCATACGGTGCAGTCTCCTTTGGTAGCGATGGTTATTGTAGTAATTTATGTATTCGATGATAGCAGTTTTTAGCTCATCGTAAGAATTGAATTTTTTTAAATAATACATTTCGGATTTCAACATTCCCCAGAATGCCTCCATGGGTCCATTATCTATACAACGGGCTACCCTTGACATACTCTGTATCATGCCTGCATCTTCCAGTTTCTTCTTAAATGCCTTTGTCGTATATTGGAAGCCTCTGTCACTATGGAAAATAGGTTTAGCTTCAGGCTGTTCCTGATGAGCGATGTCAAATGTCCTAAATACTAGTTCGTTGTTGTTGGAGTGCCCAAATACAAAGGAAACAATACTTTTATCTCCAAGATCCAGTATTGCACTAAGATATGCCTTCTTATCAGGGCCATATTTCATTTCTGTCACGTCAGTGAGCCATTTCTTACCGAAGCTATCTGCATAAAATTCTCTGTTCAATACGTTCTCTGCAGTGATTTCAGGAGTTGATTTGATGTAATTCTTTTTCTTTCTACGGCATACGGATTTTAGGTTGAGTATTCGCATAAGCCTTAGGATTCTCTTGTCATTTACATGAAAATCATTCTCGCGATTCAACTTGTCTGTCATCTGCCGATATCCAAGAATACCATCTTTTTCTTCGTAAGCATCCTTAATCATTGGAAGTAGGGTTTTATTGAACTGTTCATTATTGTTTTCTTTTCTGTTAAGCCATTTGTAATATGAAGAACGTTGTATTCCTGCAATATCGCATAATTCTGTGATGGGATATTCCTTAGTGTTATGCAGCTCTTGTATTGCCAGATATATAGTTTCATATCTTACTTGGCTTAGTATCGCCTTCTTTCTATCTCCTCGAGTTTTTTTAGGAAATCTATCTCCATTTGTTGCCTGCGATTTTGTGCTTCAAGTAACTTGTTTTGTGCCTTCAACTTTTCCATTTCAGACATTTCGTCTTCGTCTTTTCTTTTTCCCCGCCTATCCTGCAGGCCTTCAACGCCTGCGCTTTCATATTTTTTGTTCCACATGTAAACCTGCTGATAGGACACTTGATATTTCTGAGCTGTTTCAGCATAATTGTTCTGGTGTTCAATACAATACTTAACTATTTCAACTCTCTCATCATAAGTAGTTTTTCTTCCATTAGTCATGATAGGCACTCCTCCCGTTCCGGAAGCTTTTAGCTTCTCATGACTATTATACTTCATAACCCATTTATGAAGCATTCCTTTTGAGCGTAACCCATATTTTTTACATATGTCTGTCAGTGAGCCGACACCAGCAAGATAGTCTCTAACAGCCATTTCTTTTAATTCTGCGGACAGATGAGAATTCTTAGAAGTAGTCCTTAGTCCATCAATTCCTAAGGTATGGTAATTGCGAATCCATTGACTTAAAGTTACAAAATCAATTCCCAGCAAAGATGCTGTGTGACTAATGGAATCCTTTCCTTCTAAACATCTGAGAACACATTTTAGTTTCTCGTCTGCCGAAAATTTACTTTTTCTACCCATAAAAATATGCCCCTCCTTACAGTAAACAGTTTTTATTATTTAAACTGTCTACCATAAGGGGAGCATATCAAGATCATAAAGTTCTATTTTTTTAAAATCAATATCCATATCTTCACCTCCTGTACAGCTTCTAAATTCAATTTCTTTCATTCCCCTTCGTAATTTCCTCCATTTCTCAGTTTTTGTTTAAAAAACAAAAACCAACATAGCAATGGGATAATTTTCCATTGTTATGTTGGTTTATTTCCAGCCAAGCAGATACCTATTTAAGGTATCTCTCTCTATCCATCGAACCATCCTGTTATACAATTATGAGGGTTATCTTACAGCTATCCTTTTGTATATCCATATGTACATGCAAAATCCGTAAATTCATCTGCAGCATCGGAGACAGTATTTCAATATATGCCTGATGCATTGTATTTCTTAAAGCCTTACGCAGTTCTTCTATTAAGCCTCTATTTTCCTCATTCTCTAATAAACAGTGCTCCAAATCTGTCAGAAATCCATCCATATAGATTTCAATAATGTCTTCCAATATCCTTGCTTTCGTACACCGAGGTCCCTTTCCTGTATTTCTTTTGGTAATCTTTGCTATTTCACTTGCTATTTGTTGTTCTAATTGGATTCTCTTGGCTTTCGCAATTTTTTCTTGGATAGGCATTTCGCACCTGCATTCCTAGTTCTTTATGACTATATTATACATTTTTCCCTAATTCTCGTCAATATTCTACCAATCTTTATTGCGGTATTATCAGTTTTTTTGTGTTGCAATTTTCGACATTCTGCTTCAAAGATTCTTTCTATGGAAAAACTTCATATTATGATAGTATAATAGCAATAACATTTATTATGGATAACGAAAGGAGGTACCGCTTTGAAGGAAAAATTTCTAAGTATTTTCTCTATTTTTTCTGCTGCTTTAGCTGCTCTATGCTGAGGCGGTGGCCTGCTACTGGCGCCCCTAGGACTGGGAATATTTGGCTTTACCATTGCCGCAAGATTGGCTCCCTATCGAAACCTCTTTATTGCTTTAACGACTATATTGCTGTTTCTGGCTTATAAAATTATCGAAAAAAATCCCAATAATAGACGAAGCAAAATCATCTTTTGGATATCTGTCTTTGTAGTGATCCTCCTCCTCTATTTTCCAACCCTTTCTGCTTGGAAAATTCGCTTTCTAGGATAAACCTTTATATAATTAATAATAGCCAAGGTTCTTAGGCCTTGGCTATTGACATCCTCTATTATTTTTTTTATCTGAAAGTATATTTTTCATCTCATTTTGGGTAAATCGCAGACGTTCCATCATTTGATCCATTCTCTCCAGTATCGTTATGCTTTCTATCTCTTCATGCTGTAGAAGGGTGCTGATCAGTTTTTCAGCCATCTCTCGATGATAATGTCCACTTTTATTTAATTTTTTTTCATACATCTGTCGATCCGCCCGATGGTAAATCTCTTGAACTGATTCAATTCCATCTATCCCTGTGGCCGCACCAATGGACATACTGATAGGCATAATAGGATCATTGTGATTATAATCCTCTATTGCCTTTAAAATTTCTTTTTCTTTTTGTTTACATACAATCTCATCAGAATAGGGCAAAAGAATACCAAATTCATCGCCCCCTAATCGTGCCAGCACATCCCCTTTGCGAAAGGGCTTTCTTATAATCTCTGCCGCATTTTTTATTAATTCATCTCCTACCGTATGTCCAAAAACATCATTGATGATTTTTACCCCATCTAAATCAATGACCAAGACACTAATTGGAAAATACCGTTCTCGATAGGCATCTAATCGCTCCATTTCCTGATCAAAATACATTCGGTTATAGATTCTAGTCAGACTGTCACGGTTTCCACGCTCCCGAATAATTTCCATTTGCCGATTTAGCTCTTGATTAGCCTTTATTAGCATTTTTTTCTGCTCATAGCTATTGAGAGCATTGCGCACCTTTAAGGGCAGTACCATTTCAGACTGTTCTTTAGACAGAGGCCTTATCACATAGTCATATACCCCCATTTGCAAGGCTTTTTGAACATTTTCTATCTCATCGGCAGCTGAAAATACAATTACAGGAATATTCATATATTCTTCTTTGTCTTTTATATGCTGTAAAAAAGCAAATCCATCCATTACGGGCATAATCAAATCCAATATTATTAGATCAAAATCCTCTTCAGCCATTGCATCCAAAGCCTTCATTCCATTTTCTGCCTCATGGCAAATTACATGTTGAATATGTCTTTTCAAAACATCCTTCATAATCTTTCGATTAAACATGGTGTCATCTACAATTAAAACTTTCGGTTCCATAAAATCACCTCTATATGAAGTCTTTCTTCTTTTAGCCTTTGGATCAAATGGATCTGCTGATAAATTTAATCAGCATAAGACAATATGAATAAATATTTTTACGGACTACTTCACCCCATTGATATAGATCAAATTATAGCATACTATTTCTGAGTTCTCTATAAAGTACTGCCATTTCCAAATATTAAAACTTTATCTCACTCTATAAAATTGACCCGTAGACCTTGTGCCTACGGGACATTCATTTTACATTGAATACCTTTAATCTATCTTGCCTAGCTTTTTAATAGGAAATACTCTGAAGAGGGCTTTTCCCTGAACCCGTTCTATATCCACCAAACCTAAACTTCTACTGTCTAAGCTATTATCTCGATTATCTCCCATAACGAACATTTTTCCATCGGGTATCTTGTCGATTTGTATTTCTCCAAAGGTATCTGATCCATTTAAGTATGCTTCTTTCAGCAACTGGCCATTTAAGTATACATTTCCTTCACGTATCTCTATTTGATCTCCTGGCAGTGCAATTACCCGTTTAATCAAACTTTTTGTTTTTCCCTGACGGATTTTTTGAACAAAATTAAACTGCTGGAGTTCTGAATCTGTAAATTCAATGTCGGTTTTGAAGGAGACAATATCGCCTCGCTCTATGTTATGGGTGTTTCTTAAAATAAGGTAATCATGTTCTACTAAGGTCGGGTTCATAGAAACACTATGCACCTCTAGGGGTGTGATAATAAAGGTAATACCAAAGGCAATTGCCAAAGCCAGAGCAATAGTTTTGAACCATTCTATTATCTCTTTTTTCACGCTACCTATTCCTCCCTCAATTCATTGGGATTGCACTACTTTTTTATTGTACCATAACCAAATATTTTCACAAGTATCTAATTATTGAGATTTCTCCACTTTATACAGCTGGACTGCCACAAAGATTTTTAAATTCGCAGTAGGAACATTTCTGTCCATGGCCCTTGCTCAGTAAAAAATTTGAGAAATCATACTCCTCAAGTTTTTCAAGGATTTCATTAATTTTTTTTTCATTATAAAGATGCTTTTCTCTATTATAGTATATTTCTAATCTCTTTCCAATATGGGGCTGCCAGTATATCATCTTAATATTCCCATCCACTGGTTTCCTTTGCAGCAAAGGCTCTGCATTTTCTGCCAATACATAAAGATAAACCATGGTTTGAATCTTTTTTTCTGCCTCCTTCATGGTAATCTCCCGCTCCTCTGTTTTCCAGTCCCAGATCTCTATAGTCCCTTCAGGCTTTAGGAGCAGCAGATCATACTTTGCTTGAAGCCGCAGGTGTCCCTTTGCCATACGAATTTCATACTCCGGTAAATATCTGTTTCCTGCTTCTAAGGGTACAGTCCTTTTCAATCGATTCATCCAGCTGCTCAGTTGTTCTTCATGGGCTATTTCTGAAGGAATATGACAGGGAATTTCAGTAAAATATCGTTCTGCCAGAAGATGAAAGTCTAAACCTAGACTCATATTTTCATAATATTCTGCTTCATCTCTTTTCCACTGAATTCCTTCCATGTATTTGTACTTAAACTTTAAAGGACATCTTAAAAAAGTGTTTAAAGAGTTCTGACTATAGTAAAAATTCTTCTGTTTGCGGACATCCATCATAGAGATTTACTCCTTTGTTTGTAAATATGGGCTTGAAGCCGCTGAAAGTAGTAGGAAATTTCCTCTCCCTTGCTTTTTTCTTCATGCTGCTGATGGGTGAGCAGCACTAAGAACTCCCTAGCCCTGGTAATGCCTACATAGAGCAATCGAATTTTTTCATTGATTTCTTCTATTTTAGCCTTGACAATGGGATCCTCAAATTCTCCCAAGCCTAGTAAACGATTGATGGCAGCTTTGCCTACCGCTGTTGGATTTTTATAGTCATCCTTTAGATACCAGCTTTCAGAACGACTTTTATGATATAAGGAAGAGGGAAAATGATACTGAGTAAGTCCCATTAAAAATACACAGTCCCATTCTAAGCCCTTGGCTTTATGATAGGTACTGACTGTTACAGAACCTGTTCCTGCCTCATAGTCCTTTCCTTCATAGATGGTTTCTGCTGCTGTTTTAAACAGCTTACTCCCCTCCTGCACGAAGATAGCCCCTAGCTCCCCATAGGTTAATTGAGGCTCCCGCTGTCCTAAGCCTTTGACAAAGGGTGCCGCCACTGCGGTCATAGCCTTTTCCTCCCATGAGAACTCAAATAAATCTGGTATTTGAAGCAGCAGCTCCTCAGGGCTGCTTTGTGGTAATTCTAAAAGCCTTTTTATTCTGTTCAATTGAGCTTTTACTAGCTCGAATGCTTCTTTAGAAGGTTTTTCCCTTAGTTTCTCTATGTCCAGCTCCTCCTGTTCATAGAGTAACACCTCCAGTCCATAGGCCTTCGTCCACTGGATTAAATTTTTCAACACTTCTTCCTGGGGCTCGCCTAAGAGAGCCGACAGCAATTGTTCTAGCGTGTCACGATGATGGGGGGCTCCTACATACTGCAGTGCCCTTCCTAGGATTTTTACAGATTTCATTCTCCTTCCTGCAGTATTGGCCAGTACTTCATGGGGAATTTCTGCTTTGTTCAGGGCAATGCTTAAAGGCTCTATCTGAAAATTCACAGGTACCAATATGGCCACCGTCTTCTCTGGATATTTCAGTCGAAATTTCTTTAAGAAAGCTAAGGTTTTTCGCACTTCTCCATCCCAGTTTTTTTCAACATAGCTATAGATGGGATACTCCTCCACACTAGGATTCTGACCCCATGGTCCCTGGGGAACAGGGCGTATCCTCTGATCTACTAAGGCTTCTCTACAAGGTATTTCCGGATGGTTCCTTTGCACGTCCTCAATCAAAAAGTTTGCCAGTTCCAGTATCTCTACGGCACTTCTGTTGGCCATATCCATCCTATGACAAGCTTGGGCCTGATGACAAAATTCCTTAAAAAAAGATGGATTTGATGCAGAAAAAGTACCGGTAATGCTCTGATTTACATCCCCTACTCGAATTAAATTTCCATGTTTCTGTGAAAGCAGTGCTAAGAGCTTCCCTTGAAGAAGATTGGAGTCCTGACACTCATCTTCAAAAATATATGTATAGCGGCTTTGATAGCGCCCTCTCATACTACTATCTTGCTTTAACATTTTATAAGATAGATTGAGTAAATCATCATAATCTATCATGCCCTCCAGCCGAAGGGCTTTATCATACCCCTTGTATATCTCTGCCAATGCCTGAAGCAGGGGATCGGATGCAGCAGCCGTAAGCGTTCCAAAGGCTTTGGGATCTATATCTTTCATTTTTAACAAACTGATTAGATTTCCTACAACCCCTTGAAATTCTTTTTTCCACTCTTCTAAGGCCTTGCTGTTATCCTTCTGTAGAAAACCTCTTAAAGTATCTTCTCCCTGCATTTTAAGCCATTGTTGAGAAGCCTGTTGTAAAAAACTGATTCGCTTCCTGTCTTCAAGAATCTCAAAGCCTTCATTAAGCCCAAGGATATCAGGGCTTTCTTTCAAAATCCTTAAGGCCAGGCTGTGGATGGTCATTACTTCATAGTCTCCTCTATGGACCATACTTTTTTCTTTCAAGAGCTTTTCTATTCGGTTTTTAAAGTTGTTTGCGGCGCTGACCATATAGGTTACTATCAATACTTTTCCCGGTTTATGTCTCTCCTGGGTTAGGATATCAGAGGCTAAATTTGTAATAATGAAGGTTTTTCCTGCTCCCGGTACAGCAGGCACTGCCATGGTTCCATCCCTATAGGCCATAATAGGAAGCTGATCCTCACGAAAGATCATCCTTATCACCTCCTGAACCTAGGATTTTAACAAGACCATCATGGAGAATACTTTGCTGTACAAAGCCTCTTTGAGAATATCTGCACCCATAGCCATAGATTTTTCCTCCGGATTTTCTTAGAAGTCCTTGGAAAAGCCTCAGCATTTGCGCCGTTCTTTTTTCATCCTCTAGGACTTCATCATAAAGGCTGTCCAAAGGCCATGTGTTTTTTAATACCTGTGGATTATGTAGTTCCTTTTTACTTCTTGTACTCCAATCACTGCTGCTCACATCAACCCATATCTGATATTTAAAGGCAGGGCGATTGGCGCAATAGTCAAAGGGCGTAGTAAGGAGAATATGGGTATTTTCCTCTTCCTTCATCCTTCCATCAGAATAGGCGTAAATATCCCCTTTAATAAAATCAAAAAATTTGACAGAAGGATTTTTCATATTTTCAAAGCTATTCAAGCTTTTTAAGAAGCTCTCAGCCTTCTCTATAAAACTTTTTACATGCCAAACATGGTCCCTCGCCTGAGGCAATTCAATCAGAACTTCCAGATACGCCTGCCTAAAGAAATCTGGTAAAGACAGCTGTCTTTCCTGTACGCCTAAAATCCAAGCTCTCAGTCTTTGATATCTTCCTAGAATAAGTTCTTCCCCTTGAACAATGAAAGGATTCAAGGTTTCAGGAAGTTCTTTCTTATGGGCAATTTCCCATGCCGCCGCTGCACCCTTTATAGGGTTGACTTGAAGTACCTTTGTAAAAAACATATTATAATCATCTAGATTTAAAGGATTTTTAGGAGGCTGAAAACATAGAACAGCCAAAACCAACAATGCGTGGCAGAAGCAGTTATGGATAATTTTTTCTTTTCTTGTCCGATCCCAAATCTGCAAATTCATTGTCATTAGCAGCTTTTTTAATTCATGATGGAAATAGATATCTTCCCTTGGCATCAAAAGACAGATTTCCTGGGGTTTTTCTCCAGCCTCCAACAATTCTTGAATCTTCTCGCCTATCTTCTCCACCATTTCTGTCCTCAAGTCCCACCCATCTTCTAGTACAAAGGGTAAATTTTGAAGGTTTTTTCTAGGATTCTCTCCTTTAAGTACCTCCTTAAAGAAGAGGGCTATATCCACAAGTCCTCTATCTTCATCGATAGGGCTTTCCAATGAAAGCCATTCCCCTTCAAAGAAAGGAGCCTTGCTTAGGTAGACATCATCTGCTCCGTAATGTTCCCAAGTTCCACCTTCTGGGTTATAAAACAAGTAGGCTTTCTCCAAGGCTGGCATCAGTGCTTCCATAAACTGAATTTCTGCTGGGCTTGCTTCTTCCAAATTATCTTTTATTATATAATCTATTTTTTTTCTAATGCTCTCTAGGTAGACTTTATCCTTTAATAGATACTCATGATACATATAGATGCTCAGCCCCTCATCTAAGGCCCCGCTTTTTATAGCACTTTCCATATAATGTCTTAGTATATCATCAATTTCCTGATAAAAGTTTTGTTCGATTAGATCTTTTGTGTTCCCTCCAAGTGCTAGTCTTCTTCCTATTTCTTCAAAGGATATTCTGGAAAAGGCAGCCTGTCGGATATTGGAAAGCAACAGCTTGCAGGCTTGATGGGCAGGTGTATTTACTTCCAATAAATAGCCTTTTTTCTCCCTAAAATGATTTACTAACAGCTTCATCATGAAATGGGCCGTGTCTACGGGAATAAACTGAGGTTTCAAAAGATTGTTTTCAATCGCTGGACATTTCTGAAGGACCAGGGGCCAATACAGCATCAATTCCTGCTGCACAAAACGGCTATAGGTTTGAATACGGATCATAGAAGATCGGGAGAGCTTCAAGGAATCCTTCCAACGATTGCACTGCTCCGTATTCATAAGAAGCACCAAAATTTTCTCACTAGGAAGTTGCTCCACCTCCACCATGTGGTTATACTTCTCAATGGCCAAGGAGGTTTTGCCGCTGGCATGTCCCCCTTTAATCATTATCCTTCCGCCTTCAAACTGACTGTTTAAAAGCTTTTTTTTCATGCTGTCATAGTTTATCGGGATCACCTCCATCTGCCTTCTTTTTCTATTCTCTTTATTCCTCAGTCCTTCTAATTTTCCCTTCTTTATTTTATCGACAATATTTTATCCATCCTCCCGCGTTGAAATATTCCCCCTTTTATGGTAGCATAAGCTTTACAGTATTTTTCCTATAAATTTATTCTGATTTACCATTGCTACCATAGGAGGGGTTTTTATGATTGAAACTCAATGGGAATTATTTTCTGATGACGAAAACTTTACACCTCTAAACAATGGCCTTCATCCCATTGTTCAAAGAATTCTATACCATAAAGGCATTACAGACCCCATTGAAATGGAGGAATTTCTGTCTCCTAAGCCGCGCAAGACCTATTCGCCTTTTCTCATGAAAAATATGGAGACCGCATCTGATATTATCCTTCGTCATATTGAACAGAAAAAAAACATCTGGATTTATGGAGACTATGACGTCGATGGTATTGCCAGCATTTCTTTACTGATGGATTTTCTCAGTCACTTTACAGATAAACTAAACTACTATATTCCTCTGCGGGCAGAAGAAGGCTATGGTCTTAACTGTGATGCCATTGAAGAAATCAAAACCAATGGAGGGGATTTGATTATTACCGTTGATTGCGGTTCTACCTCTGTGAAAGAGGTGGCTTTAGCTAAATCCTTAGACATGGAAATTATCATTACGGATCATCATAATCTTTCTGAAGAAAAACCGACTTGCTTGATTTTGAATCCCAAACAGGAGGACTGCGCCTATCCCTTTAAGCTTCTCAGCGGCTGTGGTGTGGCCTTTAAATTGACCCAAGCACTACAGCAAAAGCTCAATGCACCTAAAGCATTTTTAAATGATGTCTTAGACTTAGTGGCTCTGGCAACCGTTGCCGATGTAGTTCCATTAATTGATGAGAATCGTACCCTGTTAAAATACGGACTTCACCGCATGAGCCATACTACCCGACCAGGGCTGAACTACCTCATTCAGTCCATCGGATTGGGGGGAAAAAAAATAAGTTCTTATCATATCGGTTATATATTAGGTCCTCATTTCAATGCCAGCGGGAGAATTGATGATGCCCGGGCAGGGGTAGAACTTCTCTTGGCCAAGGCTCCTCAGCGAATTGCTGCCCTTACAGAACATCTGATAAGTTGTAACGATGAACGAAAGCTCATTCAGGAGGAAGGATTGGCATTATGCCGTCAACGGGTAGAAGCCTATCATAGAGATGATCTTTTTTTAGTAATAGATTCAGAACAAACCCATGAGGGTGTGATCGGAATTATTGCTGGGCGGATCCGAGATCTTTATTATCGGCCTGTTCTGGTAGTAACCGAAGGTGAAGAAGAAGGTATTTTAAAAGGAAGCGGTCGAAGCATTGACGGTTTGGATATCTATGAAGTCCTAAAAAAATGTGAAGACTTATTCTTAAAATTTGGTGGTCATAAAAATGCCTGTGGCTTTTCTATTGAAAAGAAAAATTTAGTTCCTCTTCGCCATCGCTTAAATGAGCAGGCAGAGAAAATTAAAAGAAGAGAACCTCAAATATTCAAAAAAACCTTAAGGGCCTATGCTGCTTTATCTCCCAGAGAAATTACGGAGGATTTGGTAACCGCACTAGAGAAGATAGAACCCTACGGCATGGGTAATGAAAAACCTTACTTTCTACTGCCCCATATTCATATAAATCCCTCTTCTGATGTTTCCTTCTTAGGAAAATCCAAGGAACATATCAAAGTGAAAAAAAACTCCCAGCCAAATCAAGGGGGACGACCTTTTGATATCTTAGGATTCGGTATGGCAGAACTTTTTACCCATCGGTTAGGAACACCTCAGTCTATTGATATTCTAGGTTCTCCCGGCTTTAACGATTGGAATGGCACCCGTAGTATTCAGTTTATTGTCAGCGACATGAAAGAATCCTAAAAAAAGCTTGATTCCTTATCCTCCTATTCCTGCTAAAATTTTCTAGAGTTAACTAAAATATCAAAGGGATTTTACTTTCTTTGTAGAATAGTAACCCTAGGTTGAGTAAATGTTAAAAGGGGGATAAACATTGAATACTGTACGTGTGATCATCAATGAAAAGGAACGCTTTGTTCCAGAGAACAGTACAATTTTAGAAGCTTGTAGAACTATGGATGTATGGATACCCACCCTATGTTATCATCCAGATTTAAAGCCTCGATCCAACTGTAAAATCTGCAGCGTGGAAGTAGAGGGTATGGATGAATTGGTTGAATCCTGCTCCACCTTTGTTCAAGAGGGAATGACCATCCGAACCCATTCCGAAAGAATTCAAAAAAAAAGAGAATCTATTCTTGCAGAAATTCTAAAAAACCATCCCAATGATTGCCTAACCTGTATGAAGGGTTCTGGAGATTGTGAACTGCAAGACCTATGCTATATCATGGGCATCACAAGAGAAGAGCATCCCTTTGAGAACCAAATTGTAGAAGCATATATTGACTGCTCCAGCGATGCGATCTTAAGAGATATGAATAAATGCATTCTCTGTGAACGATGTATACAAGTCTGTGAAGAAATTCAAGGAATTGGCGTCTATCATCTTGTTGAAGATGGAAACAAAAAATGGATAACCACCAAGGATAACAAACCACTATCAGAAACAAACTGTATCAACTGCGGACAATGTGTAAAGGTTTGTCCAGTAGGGGCCCTTCATGAAAAAAGCGCTATTCATGAGGCCTATCATGCGCTGCTTGATCCCGACAAACATGTGGTAGTACAAGTTGCTCCTGCTATCAAAAATACTCTTGGGGAAGAATTCGGCCTGGTTCCTGGGACAGATGTGACAGGTAAAGTAGTTGCTTCCCTAAGAAGTCTTGGTGCATCGAAGGTTTTTAATACTGATTTTTCAGCCGATGTTACTATTATGGAGGAGGGCACTGAGTTTCTCCATCGGTTGGAAGAAGGCAAGAATTTGCCTCTATTGACCTCCTGTTCTCCAGGGTGGATAAAATATGTAGAACATAACTTCCCAGAACTTCTTTCCAACGTATCCTCTTGTAAATCTCCCCAGCAAATGTTTGGCGCACTGGTCAAATCCTACTATGCTGAAAAAAACGCCATCGATCCTCAAAAGATTGTCAGTATCTCTATTATGCCTTGTACGGCAAAAAAATTCGAGGCCAAGAGAGTTGAAATGGAAGTGAATGGAATCCAAGATGTAGATATTGTTTTAACTACTCGGGAACTCGCTAAGCTTATTAAGCTGCAGAAGATACCGTTTCTTCAGTTGAATGACGAAAGTTTTGATGAATTTTTAGGCATAGGTACAGGGGCAGCTCGAATTTTTGCATCCTCTGGAGGGGTAATGGAAGCTGCTTTAAGAACGGTTTCTCATATCCTTACCAATGGTGAGATGGATACTCTGGATTTTTATAGTGTAAGAGGCTTAGACGGTACAAAGGAAGCTTCCTTAGAGATCGCTGGCAAGAACTTAAAGGTTGCAGTAGTAAACGGCACCCTTCATGCAAAAAAATTATTGGAGAAGGTATTATCAGGAGAAGCCACCTATCATTTTATTGAGGTTATGGGTTGTCCTGGTGGATGTCTTGGGGGCGGCGGGGCCCCTATTCCCGACTGCCTGGAAACCCGTGAAAAAAGAAAAGAAGGCCTATATGCCTCCGATGCAGCCAATCCTCTCCGCCGCTCCCATGAAAACCCAGAAGTGCAATTGCTCTATCAAGACTATCTGAGTGCACCAGGCAGCCATTTGGCCCATAAGCTCCTGCATACCCATTATACGGATCGCAGCTTTATATAAATTAAGTTTAATACCTTTGAGCTCTGACTTGGTCCACTTACCAGTCAGAGCTCAAGAACTTTTCATGAAGATTCCTGGTAATGCAAAGTGAGAAATCTCATCTCCAATCTAAAGCAAAGCCTGATATCACTGAAAAAATCAAAGCCTATATCCAAGGCAGTTCCACTGATTCTTCTAAATAAGTGTTTTTGATAAAGCCCTCCTCAGCATGAGAAGGGCTCTGTCTTCAATTGCAAAATATGTTTATTTCCCTGTATAAAACTTCTGTGTATAATAGGTTTTAAAAGAGCCCCCCAAGTGTACCCCCACTCCCAAACGCCCAAAGTTGCCAAGAATATTGGTCCTATGTCCCGCTGAATTCATCCAGCCCTCATGGGCAAAAATGGCACTGGTTTGCCCCGCGGCAATATTCTCTGCTGCCCTGCTAAAGGATATACCATCGTCCTTCATCCGATCAAAGGGGCTTTGGTTTCTTGTGTTGGTGTGATCAAAGTATTGATTGGATGCCATATCGGTACTATGCTTTCGGGCTGTTCCCGCAACCTTATCGTCCCAAGAAAAAGGGGTCAGCTTATTTCTTACTCGAATAGCATTGGCCAAATCAAATACTTGTCTTTCAAAACTTTCTACCAGCCTACCACTAGGTTCTCCATGAAGGGACTTTGTGGCCTCTTCTGTGTTTTTTTCAATTAATTGAACAGCTGTCACCTTGTTTTGCTGATGGATATCGTAAAAAATAGTAGCATAATAATCTTCTAATTGATAGACATCGATCTCATTTCCATGATTTAGCTGGAAAATGATATTTCCTTTTTGAATCGAAGTTATTGGCTTGCCAAAATATTGACTCACCGTTTCCTTTTTCGTCCCAATCTGAACTCCCTTTCGGGATTTCCAGTTATCTGCATTGGTATATAGGCCCACTACCCTTTTATTTTGAATCCCTACTTGTAAATATTCACGGTAATCTCCATGATAAATATACCATTCAAAGCCATACTCGCTGAGATCCTTTCTATCGGGCTGCCCTAACTCTTTTAATACCTTCTCTTCCAAATCTCCAATGGCAATTTCTCTAAAACGAAACTCCTTTTCATGGTTGATTTCCTTGCTGCTATAAATAAGGACCTGCTTGTTTGTGCCATCCCAATCTACCCTTGCACCTAAGCTTTCACTGATAAAGCGCAGGGGGATAAAGGTTCTGCCCTCAATTATGATACCGGGTACATCCAATGACTTTTGCAGCCCATTCACTGTCCCATAGGGATTGCCAATTTTTAAAATCACCTCATTCTGATCCTTCCGGGCACTTACGGTTTTTGTATCTCCATCCCATGCTACCTCCGCTCCCAAAGCTTCGAAAATCGCTCGCAGGGGTGCTAAGGTTCTTCCTTGTATAATTCTAGGTGCTTGATCAGTCTTTAAAAGTTGTCCATCCATCAAGATAGATAGGGACTGGTTTCCGTAGCTTAAATTCCCGCTGTGGCCTATGAGCAAAATAAATATCATAATAAACAACATGGTTTTTCTCATCTAATCTCTCCTTTTTGGCGCTTCCTTACCTATTGGATATTTGTATTAAAATTAGATAATTTTCTTTTATTTCCTTCCGTTAAAATATTCCATGATATATAATAAATTCATCTACTGTATAAACCATCTTTGGAAGGGTATGTTATTAATATATTTGATAAGAAAGGAAGTGATTCCATGGCTATTAAAGGAAAGACCGGAGAGAAGGTACATCATGCTGGTGTTTATCAGAATCAATATGGTAAACAGGTAACATTATCCTCCGATAGTCAATTTCCACCCTGTCCAAAGGAAGGAAAGTCTATTCAGTGGGTAAAAGTTGATGAAGGGGGGCGTTAGTTTGGAAAAGAAAAGTGTATCCATTTCGTTTACATCGGAAGAATTAAGAGAAATACAAAAAGCTGCCGATGCTCACCAAATGGAGCTGGAAGCCTTCGTAAAAGAACTGGTTCTATTTGCTATGAAACCACCCAATCAATAGATTAAAATATATAACAGCTTGTTTAGAACAAGCTGTTTTCTATTTTTATGGATTTACTACATTGGTAGGCTGTCCTTTTAAATACTGCTTTAGATTATTCACAGCAATTTCCATGAGTCGTTGTCTGGCTTCTACAGGGGCCCATGCAATATGAGGCGTAATGATAATATTTTTAGCCTTTAGAAGGGGATTGTCTTCTTCAATGGGCTCCTTTGATACCACATCTAAAGCAGCACCGCCTACTCGCCCATCATTTAATGCCTCTGCCAAATCCTCTTCCACAATAAGAGGTCCTCTGGAGGTATTGATAAGTAAAACGCCTCTCTTCATCTTGCCAATAGATTCTTTATTGATGATTCCTTTTGTACTCTCCAAAAGTGGACAATGAAGGCTTATCACATCGGAAGCAGAAAGAAGTTCTTCTAAGGTTACAAAATTCACATCTTCTTTCTCCTTCATTTTGTCATTATGGTGATCATAGGCCAACACCTTCATATTAAAGGCATGGGCTATCTTTCCAACAGCTTGTCCAATCCGACCAAAGCCTATAATTCCCATAGTCTTTCCTGACAGCTCCCTCAAGGGATGATCCCAAAAACAAAAATCCACATTGCGGCTCCATCTTCCTTCCAGCACTGCTTTACTGTGTATACCTACATGCTGACACATTTCCAAAAGCAGGGCAAAGGTCATCTGAGCTACCGCATCGGTACCATAGGTAGGAATGTTGGTAACTACAATTCCTCTTTCCTTGGCAGCCTCAATATCTACCACATTATAGCCTGTAGCCAGCACCCCTATGTATTTTAAATTTGGCATTTTTTCTAAAACAGATCTAGATAAGGGAGTTTTATTGGTAAAAACAATCTCTGCATCTCCTACCCGCTCAAGGATCAGCTTCTCTTCCTTCAAATCATAGGTGGTTCGATCATATAAAGTCAAATCTCCCATGCTTTCTAATCCTTCCCAGGTCAAATCCCCTGGATTCAGTGTATAGCCATCTAATACAACAATCTTCATAGTATCCTCCTTCTTCTTGCAATATGTTTAATTCTCCTACCAGTTTTACTAAAAACTTCTTATCCTCCCTCTCATTATACCATGCTAGGAATAATCCTATTCTGAAAGAATATTGTTTAGTCTCTCCCAATGGCATAAATATTTTTTATTATGTAACACCTCTATGGCTTTTTCTTCCAAAAGTATATTTAATTCTCTATAAAAGGAAGCCCTGGACATCCCTAGGCATTCTAGAATACAAGTTTTTGATAAATCAATATGTATTAAGCTGTTCTTTTGCTTATGGGTTTCATTGAGAAAGTAGTAGGCAATTCTTTGGCGATTATTCTGAATGCTAAATAATACTATCTTATTCAATAAAAAAGAAATTCTATTGTTTACAAAGGCTAAGTAATTGGCAAGAAGCTTTGGTTGACTTTCTAAGAGCTTTAGAAACTCAGCTTTTTTGATGAACTTTACAGTGGCTTTACTCGCTGAAACAAAACTAAGATTTTCATTGCCTTCAGAGGTGGAGGAAAGACCAAAAATTTCTCCTGCTTTGATGTATCGTAGGGGTATCCATTTTCCATTGGGCAAAGTAACTGAAGCTGTCACATTGCCGCTTAATAAATAGAGAATATATCCCCCATGCTTTTCATGACTATCTATCCTTGTATTCCTTGGAAATATTTCTATTGTTGAAGAAATTTTAGCAAAAAAATTATCCATTTCTTTTTTCTTCATTCCCTCAAAAAAGTTTAAGGATGAGTCTAGGGGCCGTAGATTTTCATCTGAAATTCTATCCATAACATCCTCCTTTTTTATAATACTGTCCAAGATTGGACAGATTTCTCAAACTAGTACTATTATAATTTAAATGAAAATGAATATCAATATCATAAAGGAGGATTTTTTCTATCATGCTAAAAAAAATCATTACAACTTTACTTATCCTCATGCTGGCTCTTTTCCAGCTGACGGGTTGCGCTTCTCAAGAAACATCCAATCCAGTTTCTCCGGGGGCGGAAAACAATCCAGAAAATAAAGACATCTCTCCGAAGATTGTTATTGATCAAAATAGCGCTGAAGTTATTCTGCCCGATGAGATCAATCGTGTAGTCATGACTGCCCTGCCTCTGCCAAGTATCTATGCCCTGACCAATGAGCCCATACAAAAAATTGTAGGCATGCATCCCGGTTCTAAGGGTGCTATTGAAAACTCTATTATGGGAACTATGTATCCTGACCTTTTATCTATTGAAAGCACCTTTATCGAAGGAACGGACATCAATATTGAAGAACTTTTAAAACTTGCTCCCGACCTGGTGTTCTACTGGGCTGATTATGCCAACCAGACCAAGCAGCTGGCAGAAGCAGGTATCCCTGCCATCGGGGTTACTACTCAAGGTAATGGCGATGTACTGCTGACCTTAAGCAGCTGGTTAGAAATTATGGGCGATGTATTTGAAAAAACAGGAGAAGTAAAATCTGTTATACAATATGGTGAAAAAACCCTTCAAGAAATTGATGCAAAGATAAAGGATATTCCTGAAGAAGAACGTCTTAAGGGCCTATTTCTTTTCCATCACAGCACTCAAGAGATTGTAGTTCCTGGAACAGGTCATTATGGCGACTATTGGCTTGAGGCCACTGGGGGTAAAAATGTAGCCAAGGAAATTGATGTGACCGCCAATGTGAACATGGAACAAATCTATCAATGGAATCCAGAGGTTATCTATATCAGCAGTTTTACCACTACCCTCCCTGAAGATTTGTATAACAACAGTATTCCAGGTCAGGATTGGAGCAAAATCGATGCCGTTAAAAATAAGCGGGTCTATAAAGAGCCTGTAGGGGTTTATCGCTGGTATCCGCCTAGTGGTGATGCGCCTCTTATGTTAAAATGGATGGCCAATCACCAGTATCCAGAGCTATTTAACTATAATATGGAAGAAGAATTAAAGGCTTATTATAAAGCCTTCTACGATTTTGATTTATCTCAAGAACAGATCGATGGCATTTTAGATCCTCTCAAAGAAACTGCTTCTGGCACTGCTGGGCTAAGCAAGCAGAAATAGGAGCCCTTTTATGGAAAAAAGAGAAAAAGGTGCTACTATATTACTACTTTTAAGTATATTACTGATTCTTCTCATGGTGGGCGCTCTGGCCTTTGGGCGTTATATGATTTCCTTTGACAAGGTCATCTCCATTGTATCGTCTAAATTTTTACCAGGTGATAAGACTTGGACAGATATTGAAGAAACAGTAGTCCTTGGAATTCGTCTTCCCAGGATCCTACTGGCAGTTATTATTGGAGCAGGTTTATCGGTCTCGGGAGTTTCCCTACAGGCAATGTTTTCCAACCCTCTGGTTAGCAGCCATGTGCTGGGAGTCTCCTATGGCGCTGGCTTTGGTGCCGCCCTTGGAATTTTATTTTCAGAAAATGTATTTGTCATACAGGGATTAGCGATTGCCTTCGGGGCAGTCGCTATCTTCCTCACCTATTCCATCAGTCTTACCAAAAAAGGAATACAGCTCTATATGTTGGTATTATCTGGGGTCATTGTGGGTTCCCTATTTCAAGCACTGATCTCCCTTATTAAGTATGTGGCCGATCCTGAAGAAAAATTGCCTACCATTGTATACTGGCTGATGGGCAGCTTAAGTGGCAGCAGTACCAAAGATCTTTATATAGGCCTTCCTTTGATTGGTATTAGTATTTTTGTTATTTTTATCATTCGATGGCATTTGAATGTATTGTCTTTAAATGAAGAAGAAGCCCTTTCGATGGGAGTAAATCTTAAGCTGTTAAGGGCCTTGGTGGTACTATGCACCACTATCATCTCAGCAGTATCCGTATCCCTATGTGGGATTATTGGTTTTGTAGGCTTGGTAATCCCCCACTTCTCCCGAATGATTGTGGGCTCTGAGCACAAAATTTTAGTGCCCACTTCCATTTTATTAGGAGGGATTTATTTATTAATCATCGACACAGCTGCACGAACTATTACCGCTGCTGAAATTCCTCTCTCTATATTGACAGCCGTTGTTGGGGCTCCTTTCTTTGCTTTTTTATTACGAAAAACAGGAGGTGGCTGGAATGATTGAAGTCCGTCACGGGAGTTTTGGCTATAAAAAACAGGGTTTAATCTTTAAAGATATTAATTTTCAACTGGAAAAAGGAGACACCTTATCTATCTTGGGCCCCAATGGTGTAGGAAAAACCACTCTTTTAAAGTGCCTTTTGGGCTTTTTAAAACTAAGAGAAGGAGATATTCAATTTTGTGGACAATCGATTGATGACATAAACAAAAAAGAATTTTTTAAGTGTGTCAGCTATGTCCCTCAAGCAAAATCTGTGGTATTTCCCTATTCTGTATTAGATATGGTCCTCTTGGGTCGTTCTGCTTCTATTTCATTGCATGGAAAACCTTCCAAGTGGGATATGGAAAAAGCAATAGAAGCTATTGAGCAGGTGGGGATTTCCCACTTACTCCATAAACCTACCAATCAAATTAGTGGTGGTGAACTACAGCTGGTCCTTATTGCCCGTTCCATTGTCAACAATCCAGAAGTTCTCATCCTAGATGAACCTGAATCGAATCTGGATATGAAAAATCAACTGATTATATTAGAGCTTTTAGAGAATCTGAAGAAGGATTATAACCTTACTGTCATTATTAATACCCACTATCCCAATCATGCCCTGCGTTTGGGGGGCAAATCTCTAATCATGGGGTATGGGTATATTCACCAATTTGGGAATACAACGGAACACATTACCTATGAAGCCTTAAAGCAATATTTTCATGTGGAAAGTAAATTGGTTTCATGGCAGGATTCTTCCGTTTCCCATCAGAGAATTTTTCCAATAGGCATTATAAGGGAGGCACTCTCATGAGAAAAATAGCTTTTTATGGAAAAGGGGGTATTGGTAAATCTACCTTAACCAGTTCTATAGCTGCCGCCATGGCGTCTCAGGGATTTAAAGTTATGCAGATTGGCTGCGATCCAAAGGCTGATTCCACCATCAATCTAACTGGAGGGAAATCCAGTACCCCCATCGTCAATTATTTACTGCACAAGGGCAGCTGCGAAAGTCTTGAGGAAATTGCTACTATCGGTTATAAGGGTATCATTTGCTTTGAAGCCGGCGGCCCTCCTCCTGGCACAGGATGTGCAGGCCGTGGTATCGTTACGGCATTTGAGCTTTTAGATGAGTTAGAAGCCTTTGATATCTATCAGCCAGATTTTGTCCTCTACGATGTTCTAGGGGATGTGGTTTGCGGTGGTTTTGCCATGCCTATACGTAATGGTTATGCCGATGAAGTAATCATTGTTACTTCAGGGGAAAAAATGGCATTGTTTGCTGCCGGCAATATCAAAATGGCTGTGGACAGTTATCAAGATAAAAACTACGCCAAGCTTTTAGGAGTTATTTTAAACAAGAGAAATATTGACAAAGAGGAAGAAATTCTTCAAGACTTTGTCCTCCGAGCAGATACCCAGCTCATTGGTATTGTAGAAAGGGACGGGAGCATTCAAAAATACGAAAACATGAATAAAACCGTGATTGAAGGAGACATCACTTTACCTATCTCACAAAATATCCTTCACATCGCAAATAAAATTATTTATGGAGGTGAGCCCCTATGAAGGACCTCCTATACACCATTCCTATAGACCGTCTAAAGGATGCAGTTTCTACCCGTCAAAACAAAGTCAATCGACGCAACGCCCTCCATTACTGTGCTCCTTCAGGAGGAACCTGGGGGGTTGTTCGAGTAGCTTGCCTGGTACCCGAAGTTATAGTACTCTTTGTCCTTCCTATCGGCTGTGGCCGCCATGGGGGTATTGCCGCCTTCAACACGGAAATCAATCATAAAATCCGTTATCTGTTGGTTGAAGAAGTGGACATTGTGATGGGCACCCATTTAGATAAAATTCAGGAAGCCATTGCATGCTTAGTATCTGAAGAACATCCCAAAGGGTTGATTTTGTTCTCTACCTGCATGGATGATCTACTGGGCTCTGATTATAACAGCATCATTCAGGCTGCCTCTGCCCAGTTTAAGATCCCTATCCATCAAGGAAAAATGAATCCGATTATGTCTGATACGAAAAAACCCCCAGAATTAATGATTCAAAAAACCATTTACAGTTTTTTAGAGAGCTCTTCCAAAAAATCCCATAAAATCAACGTGATCGGTTCTTTTTCCAATATCGATCCTGAATCGGAAATTCACACTTTGATAAAACAGGCTGGAGATTTCAATCTCCAACATATTTCTGACTGTCAATCTTTTCTTCACTTTAAAGATATGGAAAACAGCATCCTCAATTTATTGGTTAAACCCTTGGGCATGGCTGCGGTGAAGGCTATGCACAAGATGAACCAGCAACCCTATGTAGAAGCACTGAGCAGCTTCACCCTAGAGGAGATTGAAAAGTCCTATACAGTCCTTTCCCAGGCTTTAGAATGTTCTTTGGATATCAGTCATTATAAAGCTTACAGAAAAGCCTTTTTAGAAAAACATCGACAGGCTTTACAAGGAATGCGGGTTGCCCTTGGAGCTACCATTAATGCAAGAACCTTCGAACTAGCCAGATTTCTTGTGGAACAAGGGATGCAGGTGGAATACATCATCGCTAAGAGCCTTTTGGAAGCCGATGAAGTTCACTTACAATGGCTGGTGGAGCATTCCCCAGATACTAAGATCATACCAGATTTAGATCCTAGTCTTTCTGCGCTATCAGAAAAGCTGCTTTCTGTGGATCTCTGTATTGGATTAGATGCGGCCGTTTATTTTGATTGTACCTACTTAATCGAGCTTCCCTTTGACGAGACGCTCTTTGGATTTAAGGGAGCAGAAAAATTAATAGAACGAATCATAAATGCTGTTCCTTTTCAAAACGATTTATACCAACGAATCTATAATGCCAATTTAGTGGTTTAAGGAGAGAGTTCTATGAAAGGTTTATTGAAAAAACTTCCCCCCTTCGCCCCTGATTATTCTGGGGTGAGTGCCATATTTTATCCCTTAGAAGGCATCACCATTATTAATGGTGCCGATGGATGCATTGGCAACGTTACAGGCTATGACGAACCTCGATTTTTTGAAAAAGGTGGACTAATTTTCAGCTCAGGCCTGAGAGAAATCAACGCCATTACAGGAGATGAACGCTCCTTATTGGAAAAAATAAAGGATATTCATTTATCAAAAGATATTCCTTTCATTATTTTGCTAGGTACCCCCACCTCTGCTGTCATTGCCTCAGACCATAAGGGCCTTTCTCGGCTTTTGATGAGGGAAAAAAATATTCCTGTACTTACTATCAACACCACAGGCATTGATACCTATGAAAAGGGGTTGGAAAAGGGATTCTATCAGCTGGCTAAAATTCTTCCTCACGAAAACCTTCCCCTTGGTGGAGGTGTCAATATCCTTGGGGCTACTCCACTGGACTACTGGGGCAAGAATCAGATCGAGGCCATTAAAAAAGCATTGCATCTTCATGGGATCTCCATCAATAGCAGTTGGACCATGAACAGCACCTTCCAAGATATACAGAGGACTTTAGCTGCCGATGTGAATCTAGTGATTTCTGCTTCTGCTATAAAAGCAGCCCAGTATCTTTATGATACATATAACATGCCCTATATCCTTGGTGTGCCCGTTGGTACAGTATATACCCAGGCATTGGCGGCAGCCATAAAAGGAGAAAAGCCATTGAAACAAATTCTTCCTCCAAGAAAAACCACAGTAAATAATCCTTCTAAAAAAGGGTTAATTATTGGAGAACAGATTTGGGCTAATTCCTTTCGTGCTTATCTAAAGGCAGAAGAAGGATTTGAACAAGTCAAAGTAACCTCTTTCTTTGAAATGAAGTCTTTTCTCATGGATTTCCAAGACCAACAGCTTTTATCTGAAACGGATCTAGAGACATTAATTGATAGTTATCAGCCAACCCATGTTTTTGGAGATCCTCTTTATGAGCTATTTTTTAAAGAAAAAGAGGTTGTCTATTATAAGATCCCTCATTTAGCCCTTTCCAGCCGTATCTACTGGGATCATACGGTAATGTATGTAGGAAATGAAATAAATGTAATACACAAACATAGAATGGAGGAAAATAGATGAAAATAAAATTTTTAGTTTTAATTGTGCTTTTGTTCCTATTCTCATCAGGGTGCACCAGCAAAGAGATAGTTCCAGCCGCTGAAAATACAAGTCTGGCCACTGAATCATTGTCTTCTTCGAAAGAAGTCCGGGAGATCGTAGATCAGCTGGGTAGAACCGTTGAACTGCCCGAAAAAATTGAGCGCATTGCTACGGATAGAATTTTACCCTTTCCATCAGTTTATTTCTTGGCCACTGGCTCTACGGAACAAATTGTAGGGATGCACCCCGCTTCAAAAAGTGCAGCAGAAAACTCCATGCTTGCTAAATTATCTCCATCTGTCCTAAAGGCTCAAACGGGTTTTATGAAGGGAGAAGAGATCAATATTGAGGAATTGCTCAAGCTAAATACAGATATTGTTTTTATCCATGGGGATGGGGCCAATAAAACAGATATCTACGATAAAGCCAACATCAAAACCATAGGCATAAAGACCACATCCATCGCCAATGGCAATGCCATCGAAACCCTAAATAGCTGGTTAGAACTGCTGGGAGAGATGTATCATAACCAGGATCGTGCCAAGGAAATCATCTCCTATGGAAGACAGGTAGAAAAAGAAATAGGGGAAAAAATACAAGGCTATGAAGACAAACCCAAAGCCCTAATGATTTTTAATCATACCGATGGTAAAACCATTGTATCCGGCAAAGGGTTTTTTGGGAATTATTGGCTTAATGCCACTGGTGCCATTGATGTCGCAGAAAAGGATATTACCATGAATGGCCCTGTAGATATGGAACAGATCTATCAATGGAATCCTGAAATCATATATGTCACAAACTTTACAGAGCTGCAGCCTGAGGACTTTTATAACAACACCATAGAGGGTCAGGATTGGAGTCAAGTAGATGCTGTAAAAAACAAAAGGGTTTATAAGATTCCTTTAGGTATTTACAGATGGTTTCCCCCTTCAGGAGATTCTCCCTTAATGCTCCAATGGCTGGCACAAAAAAATCTTCCTGACCTATTTACCTATGATATTAAGGAGATCATTAGGGACTATTACCGCCAGTACTACGACTATGATTTAACCGATGCAGAAGTTGAAGGGATCTTACATCCATCCCGCGAAGCTGCTCAAGGTGTATAGAAGATTACGCTTTCTTTCAGGTGATAGATCCTTGTGGATTCTATCGCCTATTTTTATTTATGAGACTATTTTCCTACTTTCCCATCACAATTTCATCACACTTATATGATAAATTATAAAATTATTGTAAGATATTTCCACATGATAGGGATGAAAAGTTGGATACCTCGCAATTTCTATTAGAAGAGATTACTGTCCTAAAAGACTTTCTGAATACTTTAATCCAGGAGAAAGAATTCAATCTATTGGATCCAGATATTCTTCATCTTAGCCGAAAAATTGATTCGTTATTAACCCAGTATCGGAATACTGGGAAAGGCAAACCTCCCCCTATTGGCTGAATAATTTCAATGACGGAACGCATAAGATGCGTTCCCTACGGTTTAAAATTTTCTTTAAAAAGTTTCCATGGTTTTCTTGTCCAGTATGTGACATAACAAGGTCTATATGTAGGGGCTGTATCCCATCAGTCAACTGTGTTCACGTTTTTTTGCTGAAAATATTGAATTGCTCTATTTTTGATTTCTGGATTTTCCTTAACAGATATAATGTTCAATTTCTTCTCCTCCGTATTGTAAGGAATACTGTTCATTTTTCAATTAACTGATTGCCTATTAAAATGACTGCAATGATAAATATGCTTAAAATATATTTAATATATTTCATCTGCAGCTACTCCCCATTAGGCACAATATGGGCTAATACAAAACGGTACATTAATCTTCTTCGATTTTAGCTATATCCACAATATACATAGATATCTCTCCGCATTTAGGGCAAATTGCGACTTTAGGCTCTTCCTCTATTCTATCCGCAAATATCCCCGTCCCTTTGGCTATTTTAATTCCGTAGGCCGCCCCTTTAACTCTAAGACTAAACCCTTCAATCATTTCACCCTGACACTGCCTGCAAATTCTCACACCAATCCCTCCTAATATTATTCCATAGCCTTTATGTCATCGCCCCTCTGTCTGCTATTCAGCTTAATGATAAATCCTAACGGCGAAACGCATAAGATGCGTTCCCTACGGTTTAAAATTTTCTTATAAAAGTTTCCCTATGGCCCAGTATGTGGCATAACAGGGCCTATGCGTAGGGGTTGCAAACCTTGCAACCCGCCCTATTCCCCATCTATCTACCCTATGAAATAGTAGGTTAACAAAATCTATGGATTCTCTATTCTTCTTTTGAAACATGTGCTAAATATAAACAAGAGAAAAATAGGGTACTTCCTATTGGATGAGATAAAAATGCCTTTTTCGATAAAAAACTAAAAACTATCATTCCCAAAACTATTATCAGCAGAAAAGTAACTCTATAGGAATCCCTAGATATAAATCGGGATCGTAATTTCTCTTTAAAATAAAATAGTTTTTCTATTAAATATAATAAAGATACAGCAATAGCGACTGGTAAAATATCAAAA
Source organism: Thermotaleaceae bacterium (assembly GCA_040797825.1). Classification (GTDB taxonomy): domain Bacteria; phylum Bacillota; class Clostridia; order Peptostreptococcales; family Thermotaleaceae; genus Geosporobacter. Next base: position 34,166 of record JBFNEZ010000019.1, read on the forward strand.
ATGATGGATGCAATCATACTATGCCACCTCTTCTTTTAAAATAGGATATATACCTTATATTATAATAAACTTACAAAAAATACCACAATGCAAATAGCATATTCTATTTGCATTGTGGATTCAATATATTTTATACTAAAAAAATCCCTGCAAACTTGTATTTGCAAGGATTTGTGTTGGTGCGCCCTGAGGGACTCGAACCCCCGACCAACTGGTTCGAAGCCAGCGACTCTATCCGACTGAGCTAAGGACGCATGTTATATGGTGAGCCCACAGGGATTCGAACCCCGGACACACGGCTTAGAAGGCCGTTGCT
>JBFNEZ010000020.1:0-34312 GCA_040797825.1 Thermotaleaceae bacterium
TCTTCCCAAGTCTGTGATAATCGGTGCCATGCTGCTGGCCACATAAAGGTATAGCGGTGTAGAAACGATTCCTAATATAATCATTCGAATCAAATCTCCTCCAGTAACGACTAAAGCTGTGGCTGCAAAGCAGATATTTAAAATTCCACCAAAGGGAAGCACTGTATTTCCTGGAAGAATAACTGCCATTAACAAAATAACAGGAACCAAAACAATGGTTGTAACCCATAACTCTGCTTGACCTGCTAAGAAGGGCCAATCCAAACCAATATAGAATTCTCTTCCAGGAAAACGATTTTTCATAAAGGTGGCAGCAGCATCAGAAATCGGTGCCAGGGCCTGCATGAATAATTTTGCTACCATTGGAAAGAGTGTTAATGCAGTGGCCCCCTGTACCCCTAGGGTAAGCACTCCTTTTAAATCATATTTAGCAAATAAGGCTATCAAAACCCCAACAATAAATCCCATTACGTGATTCTCTCCAAATATTCCTATCTTTTCCTTCAGCTTTGCAGCATCCAGCCGTGCATTTTTTAAGCCCGGTATATAGTCTAGCAGTCTGTTGAGGGGCGCTAAAATGACAGCGGTCAATGCCATGGAATGGGGAAGTGCAATACCTGGAATCTTGGTAATTTTATAGACCTGTTTTTGGGTAAGATCGGCATTTTTCAGTTCTACTACTACCTGTATGGCCCCTACTATAAAGGCTGCTGGCAGGCTTCCTGTTACCCCTGCAACCAATACCGCTGTAAGAATCTTGTTCCATACATTCCACAAATCCACATTGAGACAATTGGTCCACCCGAAAGCCAACATAATCAGATTAATTGCAATTTGTATAGGAAACAGAATAAATGCATAGGGCCAGGCCCAGGCAATGGCTGCCAAGGGAGACCAGCCCAAATCTAGGGCATTTAACTGTAAACCTGTATTTTTAACAAAGGCCGATGATGCAGGCTCAATAGCTCCAAACATAAAATTCATAACAACGCTCATGCCTAAGAATGCAACCCCTAGTGTCAAAGCAGATGTGAAGGCTTTTCTAAATTTCATACCGATGATAAGACCGAGAAGAATCATAACCATTGGCAAAAATACCGCTGGCCCTAAATCAAGAATGTATTGTATCCCATTTGAAAACATCTACCCTTCCTCCCTTCTACCTTTTAAAGCCTTAGCTCTTTAAAACCTTTATCACTTCTTCCATGGTTTGCTCAATCCCTACTCCTGTTAGAAATGGTATTCCACTGATCACGGGTACTCCAAAATCATTTTTTACATAGGGAGTTATAGAAATATAGAGATCGCAGTGCTTTACATAGGTATCAATGGATTTGATATCTACGGCATCTACTTCTACCCTTATTCCCTTTTGCTCACATAAATCCTGTACCTTTGAAGCCACCGTTTGCGAAGTAGCTACCCCTGAACCACAGGCAACAATAATTCGTTTCATTTTTACACCTCCTCTCTTATGAAGCTTCCTCTAAGAATTTTATCCCTAGTTACAGGGCCTTTTTCTGTCAGTGGTCTATTTTCCTTTATCCTAAAGCCCCTTTTAAAATCTCCATTACTTCTTCACAGGCTTTACTGTTCTTCAACTTTTTTAAAACCTTTTCCTGAGTAAAAATATTTATTAATTCTTTTAATATTTTTACTTGATCCTTTGGTCTATCTACAACCAATAAGAAAACCAGTTCAGCTTCAATATCCCTAATCCCGTTTCCCATCTCCTTAAAAAGAATTGGATCCTTTAAATTTGCAATAAAAATACCCGGCTTAAGTACATGGGTGCTATCGGTGTGAGGTATGGCTATCTTTACACCCATGGTATCCAATCCCGTGGGAAAATCCTTTTCTCTTTCGATGATGGACTCTCTAAAAGAGATTTTTACATATCGTTTTTCTATCAACTTCTGTGACAGCTTTGATAACAAATCCATCCAACTCTCTGCCTCTACTTCAAATTCAATTAAATCATTATCGAAAAAATCCAAGGTTTTTATATTCATCTATCAACACCTCTTGTATTTGTTCTTTTCTTCCTCAACCTTCTAATACGCAAACGCCATGCCAAGAATTGCATAAAATTGCAGACCAGATTTTTAAGGGTCTGCAATCCTTTTTTATGCACTAAGAAGCTTTGTCCAGCCTAGTGCATCTTTTTTCCTTGCCTCAATCTTCGAAAAAAAGGAGATACCCGAAGGCATCTCCTCTATCTGATCTATTCTTTTATAATTTCTTTTAGTATCAACTGTCCATATTCATTTTCTAGATATTTTATTTGTACCTTGTCTTTTTCCTCTATTTCTTCAAATTGTTCCTGAACTTCTTCAATACGAAAGGCCATTGCTTCACCATTTATTTCTATTTCTATAGAATTAGAATCAATCTGTCCTACATAAATCCCCTCAGCAGTTACCCAGTTCTCTTCTTCAGATTGATTTTGATTAGCTGGAGGAGGCGTCTCTTCTCCTGGTTTAGGCCCTCTGCTGACACACCCAGCTAGCAAGCTAATCATCAGTGTTCCAGTTAATAATAATGCTGTAATTTTTCTCATGGATATACACTCCTTTCCTTCCTTTACCATAGGGACATGTTATTCTCTATTAAATACCCCTCTTTGCTTTGAATCAATCTTTCAAAATCTGGATCCTGCGCTCCCTCTATTTGGGCTATAATTCGCTGACTGATTCGCAAATCTTTCAGCGTTAATACAGGATAATCCATTTTACCATAGGTACCGTCTACTTGATAGGCATACCATAGATCTCCATTGTTCTTTATCCAATCATCCACGGTGTCCTTCACTGCCAGTCGAATTCTATCTGCTAAATCAATATAAGCTTCTTCCTCGGTCAAGATGTATAAATGATAGAGAAAATTCATTTCTGTTAGCAAATGATTTAAGGAAACATGGGTTTTGACTCCCGGCTTAAGGTCATGGCCATAATCCATTACCAGCCAGCCACCGTTTTCAGTTTTATAATGATGATCTTCGGCAAACTGAAGCAGATACTCTCCATATTTTCTAGCAGCTTCTAAAAAACTGTCTTCTTTGTATTTTTCATACCCCTTTAGCAGGAAAATGGCCGCATCCGTACTAAACCGGGTATCATAAAAACTGCCATCAATCCCATAATCTTCAAATAGCCAGTTAGAACGGGGTGTAGACCACCAATACCCTTGTTTGTTTTGAGAGCGAAGTGCCTGATAAAGAGAAACCAGTCCGAAATCTTCAAAAAAACGGGCCCCCTCTGTTCGAATAAACACTTCACCAATGTGGTAGGCGGGATTAAACCAAAAGCTGGTCGGTGATGTGGGAGAATAGGTGGCAGGGGTAAAATAATAAATTCCCTCTTGACCCTGCTTCCGTACCCGATTGAAATCTGCCACCCTCAGATGCTCTGATGCCGTAGGATGATCCCAATCTATCAGAGCCTCTTTCCCGATAATTCCCCACTGCTCTACACTTGTATTTTTCCGATGGGGAAAGTGAAGAAATATTTTTCCCTCTTCTATAGACAGGGCTTGAGCAAGATTATAGCGTTCCCGCTTTACACCCCTGGCTTGAAGCTCAAACACATCTACATAGCTAAGAAAGTAAGATCCCCTTTCATCATCTATGTAGAGGGATTCCTTAGGCAACAGCGTATCCTTTGTTCCCCTCATTTTTTCAGACCAGTGGGATTTGGCGAAATCATATCCTTCTGGATAGGTAACGTATCTATAGGAAAAGTCTTCTAAAGAAATGGGGATTGCTAGAGATAAAGGGCTCTTATCCTCTCTTTCGGGAAGATAACGGAGATAGTAGTATAGATCTTCATTCTTCAAGGCATATTGAATCATGGTCAATTTCCCCATCACCATATTTTCCTTTTTTACTTCCCATCCATAAACTTTTTCTTCCCCGTGCCCTAGGATTGTAGATTCCTCAAATAAAGGATTTAAGGTAAACAAGCCTGACTGATTACTTAGGAAGCTCTGCCCTAAGCTTTCCTCAGAGTAAGTAAACTTGCCAAGAACTATTAGAAATACACCAAGTGCCATTAGGGCTATAGATTTGAATATCTTGGTTTTCCAGTCTTTCATTTCCTGCCCCCCTCTTCAGTCAATATTTATCCCCCTCCTTGTATTTTATCATGTTTCAATCTCTTTGTGAGAAAGGGAATTTATGTTTTTCGTAGAATATCCTTTTATGTAAAAATAATTTTTTATAATAGGAGGGAATCGTTTATGATAAAAAGCAATCGCCATAGAGTGGTTATGCAATCCATTCAAGGCCAGATCTCTCATCCCAGTGCCCTTTATCCTTACCGATTGAAGCATGATGGTACATCCCTTGTATTGCCCGCAACGGGAGGGATCACCTATAATGTTCAGGTAGGAGATCCTGCCATGGGCTGGGCAGGAGACCATGTGGAGCCGGGAGTAAGCATCAAGCTAGAGGACACACGGGCCAATGGAGGCCTGAATCTTTTGGCCTGTGTAGGCAATGAGGCCAAGGTAGTCAGTGGCGATGCAAAGGGCGCCAAAGGTTTTGTCACAGGCACCCATGGTGGGATTGACCATGTATTGATCTATTTTCACGAAAAGGATTTAGACAATATGGCTATTGGAGATAAGATATTAATCAAGGCCTATGGTCAAGGATTGGAGTTATTGGATTTTCCAGACATCATGGTAATGAATCTGGATCCCAATCTATTAGAAAACATGGGTCTGCAGGTAGGGAAAGATGGTGTCTTAGAAGTACCCGTCGTAACAGAAATCCCTGCCTATCTGATGGGATCAGGTATCGGCTCTGCAACCGCTGCCAGCGGGGATTATGATATTATGACAGCGGACGCTAGTGCCAATGCCGCCTTTGGAATCAACGATCTTCGTTTTGGAGATATTGTACTTCTGCTGGACTGCGATAACAGCTATGGAAGAGGTTTTTTAAAGGGGGCTGTGTCTATTGGTGTTGTTGTTCATAGTGATTGTATAAAGATGGGTCATGGTCCTGGCGTAACCACCCTCATGACCTGTAAAAATACCAAAATTCGGGGCATTAAAAATCCCGATGCTAACATTGCTCGATATTTGAACATAAGATAAAAACCCGCATAGGCGGGTTTTTATCTTATGTTTTCTGCTGCAAATTTTTCAATTTCCTCAGCACTCTTCATTTTTACTACCTGCTCTGCCAAGGTCTTCATTTTTTCATAGGATAGACCTTGTATCTGCTGGCGGGCAGGGAGGATAGCACCAGCACTCATACTGAATTCATCTAAGCCCATGCCTAAGAGAATAGGAATTAGCCGCTTATCTCCAGCTACTTCTCCACACATTCCTACCCAGATTCCCCCTTGATGTCCATTGTCAATGACAGTCTTGATAAGACGCAGTACTGCTGGATTGAAAGGATTGTATAGATGAGATATTTTTTCATTCATTCTATCTACCGCTGTGGTATATTGAATCAGATCGTTGGTACCAATACTGAAGAAGTCCACTTCATCGGCTAACAAGTCAGAAATGACGGCAGCAGAGGGAATCTCGATCATAATGCCTACTTCAAAATCCGATGCATAGGCAATGCCTTCCTGATCCAGCTCCTGTTTTACTTCTGCCAGGATTTCATTGGCTCCTCTGATTTCTTCCACCGATGAAACCATGGGATACATAATCTTTAAGTTGCCATAAATACTGGCTCTCAGAAGGGCTCTTAACTGGGTCTTAAAAATTGGTTTTTGATCCAAACAGATTCGAATAGCACGATAGCCCAGGAATGGATTCGCTTCCTTAGGAAGGTTCATATAGGGCAACTCTTTATCTCCACCGATGTCTAAGGTTCGAATAATCACAGGACGTTTTCCCATGATTTCCAATACTTCTTTATAGGCTTGATATTGCTCGTCCTCTGAAGGAAGGGAATTTCTATCCATGTATAAAAATTCTGTCCGATACAAGCCAATGCCCTCTGCTCCGTTTTCATGGGCCTTCCTGGCATCCTTAGGATTTCCAATGTTGCAACCCAATTCTACTTTCTTTCCATCGAGAGACAGGGTTTCACTATCTACCAATTTCATTAGTTCCTGTTTTGCTGCCAATTCCTTCTCCTTACGTCCCAAATACTCCTTCATTACCGCTTCCTCAGGGTTTACAAGAACAATCCCTTCATCTCCATCAAATACAATATTATCTCCTGTTTTTACATGCTCTGTAATATTTTTAAGTCCCAGTACTGCTGGGATCTCCATAGAACGAGCCATAATAGCACTATGGGAAGTTCTGCCCCCTATATTTGTAATAAATCCAAGCACTTGCTCCCGATCCATCTGGGCCGTATCTGAAGGCGTAATGTCATGGGCTACAACAACCACCTTTTCCTTTAAATCTGCAACATTTGGGATTTCTTTTCCCAGCAGATTCATGAGTATCCGCTGTCCTACGTCCCTAATATCTGCGGCCCGCTCCCGCATATATTCATTATCCATACTTTCAAACATGGCAATAAATAGATTCAGTACATCATCTAATGCCGCTTCAACGTTTACTTTTTCTGTATCAAGCTTTTCCTCTACACCGGTTAGCAGCTCTGGATCTTCTAAAATCATAATATGGGCGTCCATAATGTTTCTTTGCTCTTCAGAAGCCTTTTCTTTTATGCCTTCAATTTGTTTTTTGGACAACTGTATAGCTTTTTGAAATTTGATTTTTTCCTCTTCAGTCTTTTCTACTTTTTTACGCTCAATGATGATATTTTCTTTTTTTAGCACAAGAGCCTTCCCCACTGCAATACCTGGAGATGCCGCAATCCCTTTAAACATATCTCTACTCCTCTCCATTCTTAAGCTTTTAAAACCCTGCTCAGACTCCATCGTTACTTTCCCTGTACACTTACTATTATCATATTTTATCTGCTTTGGTCAGTCAACTTTTTTCTAGCGTGAAAGCGTTTGCTTGATGAAATTGTTTTTATGGATGGGAAATAAGCTATTGGAGGGGATGGTTTTTCCATCCCCTCCAATAGCTTATTTTTCTATGGTCTTCTTATAGGCTAAATACGAATATACAAAGGTTATGGATACCATAATCCCTAGACTCACCATTGTCACCATAAAAGCTACTGAACCTTTAAGAAAGAAAGTGAGTATGCTGATGGCTCCCACGATGACAAACCCATAGCCCCCAACCCTATGGGTTTTCTTCCAAACCTGCTCATTGGATAGGGTCCAGGGATTACGGATGCCGAAAAAGTAATTGTGTCGAATTTGACTCATAAAATTTCCCAGTACAATAAAGACAACCCCTAGTGCCAGGCGAATGGCTATCCCTGTATCTATGCCATACCCTAGACCTGCTGCAATAGCGATCCACTGAATATAGATCAATAGAAGCACTACCATCCATTGGGCAATGCTGTAGGCCTTTGCATGCTTTAAATAAGCTGCTCTTTTAGGGTCAATCTTCGGTACAAACACCATCATTAGATAAATAGCTAGCGGAAGAAGTCCCGTAATAAATAGGGTGGATTTATGATCGTATCGATTCACTTCCCCTGCCGCATTCCAGTGCCCAGGGATCTCCTGGGGCAGCGAAGGATATATCACTGCAATCCCTACAATTGACAATATACTTATCAGTAGAATCCATTTATTTATTTTCATTCTTTATCTCCCCTTTCTCGAAAATTAAAAAACCATTGCATAATGTCCTGAAAAACTGTGGTGTTTAATGAGTAATAAATACTTTGCCCCTGTTTTTCACTCAGTACAAGATTTGCTTGTTTTAAAAGATTGAGATGATGACTGATAGATGGCTTGCTGATATCAAAGGCATCGGCAATTTCTCCTGCTGTCAAGTCCTTTTCTCGCAGCATCGTCAATATCTTTCTTCTTGTGGGATCGGCTAGTGCTTTAAATATGTCATTCACAAGTTTATCGCTCCTCTCTATATTTAGATATTTAGATAAATATCTAAATACATTATACTGTCTTTTCATATCAAATACAATAACTTTGCTTCATATATTTTATCCAAATTTACCTTTCTATACTAAGGTGTTACATTTTTTTAATGCGTTGTAAAGGGTCTGCAACCCCTAGAGCAATGACGGAACCCATAAGATGCGTTCCCTACGGTAAATGTTGCAAACCTTACAAACCACTCTATATCTCATCTATTCTACTGTTGTGTTATTCTTGAGAAAATATGAAAATATCATAATTCCTTTTTTAATTAAATACTGATAAATTATAGGATAACACACAGACCGAAGGATTTCCTTCGGTCTGCCTTTAGCTTACTTTGTAATTTTCTCCAATCCTCCCATATAGGGCTGCAGGGCTTTGGGGATGCGCACAGAGCCATCTGCCTGCTGGTAGTTTTCCAATATTGCTGCAAAGGTTCTTCCTACAGCCAGGCCAGAACCATTTAAGGTATGGACAAACTCTACCTTTCCTTTTGGATCGGGGCGGAATCTTATATTGGCCCTTCTTGCTTGGAAATCCTCGAAGTTACTGCAAGAAGAAATTTCTAAATATCGGTTGTAGCTAGGCATCCACACTTCAATATCATAGGTACACGCTGAACTAAAACCCAAATCTCCAGCTGCCAGCTTAACCACTCTATAGGGAATCTCCAAACGCTTCAAAACTTCCTCAGCGGCAGTCAATAGGCTTTCCAGTTCTTCATACGAATTCTCTGGTCTTGCAAACTTTACCAGCTCCACCTTGTTGAATTGGTGCTGACGGATTAATCCACGGGTATCTCTTCCTGCTGATCCTGCTTCCTTTCTAAAGCATGGTGTATATGCCGTATGATAGATGGGCAGTTGATCCCCTTCCAAAATTTCATCCTTATAAAGATTGGTCACAGGAACCTCTGCTGTTGGGATTAAAAAGAAGTCCTTGGCAGGTATGTGGAACATATCCTCTTCGAATTTAGGAAGCTGTCCCGTGCCTGTCATACTATCTCGATTCACCATGAAGGGAGGGAGTATCTCTGTATAGCCATGTTCTTCCGTATGCAGATCCAGCATAAAGCTTATGATGGCACGCTCCAGCTTCGCCCCTAAGCCCCTGTATACGGTAAAGCGAGCTCCTGTAATTTTGCCAGCCCTCTCAAAATCTAAAATTCCTAAATCTGCACCAATATCCCAATGGGCTTTATGCTCAAAATCAAACTGACAGGGTTCTCCCCAAATCTTTACCTGTACATTATCTGCATCACTGTCTCCCTGAGGCACACTAATATGGGGTGTATTGGGGATTCCTAAAAGCATTTCTTGAATTTCTTGCTCTATTTTTTTTACACCTTCATCCAATGTCTTTATATTTTCCGATAAAACCTTCATTTCCTCTAAAACAGCGGAAGCATCCTTCCCTTCCTTTTTAAGCTTGGGAATCTCCTTAGATACGATATTTTGTTTGTTTTTCATCTGCTCTACCTCTTGAAGCAGATTACGACGCTGCTCATCCAATGCAACTACTTTATCTAATCCATAATCGCCCTGTCCACGGGACATCACTCTTTCCTTAACAATATCCAGCTCGTTTCGTATTCTTTTTAAATCTAACATCTTCCTGCCTCCTTAGCACTTTTAGTAAAAACAAAAAACCCCTCATCCCAAATAGGGACGAGAGGTATATTTCCCGCGTTGCCACCCAAATTGATTGAAAACTTTCAATCCTCTTTACCACGATGTAACGGTCGCACCCGATAAAGCCTACTTTATCTTTCAGCCCATAACTCTAGGACGGATTCTATAGCTATTTTCACCGATTTCCACCATCCATCGGCTCTCTAAAGAAATCTAGCTACATACTACTTCCCTTCATGGTTTTTTCCATATTTTAAAATATTCTACCACATTACCTTTAGTTTGGCAAGATTCTTATTTTTTATTCTCTTTTTCCTTTTTATAAAGCAAACGCAATAGTCCTGGCACCCTCTGCGCTTTTAATCCCACATATACTTGATCAATTCGTATCAAATAGGGGTTTTCTATATCAAAGGGAATAATGTTCTCCTTTTTATCTTTCCCGCCAAAGGTATAGAGCCAAAGATTTTTTCCCAAGAGCCATAATTCTACATATATATCATGAATAATATTTTCCCGCAGCTTCAGTCCTTTAAAGGTTCTACCTGAGGTTTTCATACGCAGTATATCTTTTTGTTCCTTTAGCAGAATTAGATCCAGCAACTCATATATCTTTTCTTTAAGCTGTTCCTCCTTATCCTGCTCGTCACAGTAAATATCAATGTATTGTTCATGTAAATCCAAAGTTTCATAATATAAGGCTTCCAGCTGATCATCATCCCTGCTGATGTAATGGGCTTTTAAAGATTTAAAAAATATTTTTGTTAAAGCCCAAAAATAGCTGCCTGTTGTAATTGTACTTTGATTGTCCATCAGTCTACCCCCTTCTCTTCAGGGTTTTTTTCTTTACTTTAGGATTATATTTACATTTATAGTATAATATGCAAAAATGCCTTATTGGGGTACTTGGATAAAATATCCATTACTTATTCTTTTCTTTCTTTATAAAAAACATGTATATTATCTTGTCCTTTTGTCTATAATGACAAGTAGCATAAAGAGTAAGGGGGTATTTACATGCATGATATTGATCTATACGCACAGCTGGGAGATTTGAAAGAAGTGGATTATCGAAATACTTTGGCCATTGCAACCATCTTAGAAATATTAATTGAAAAAGGTTATGTCCAAAGGAAAGAGTTTTCACAAATGGCACAGAAACTTGATAGTATGACTGTCGAGGAGCTGAAAATGCTGCGAGTACGTTAAAAACTTCTCATACTTAAAATAAATTCTAACTCCTTTTTTAAAAAACCTGTTTTTCAGGTTTTTTTTGTTTCTAGAATGAAACTTTTTCCTTCTATTTTCGTCTATACTATAAGTCTGTTTTTATAGGGGGCTATCATGAGAAATTTTCTTTCTATCATTTTATTTATATCCATTTTATTTCTAACCTCTTGCGTAGAGCAAAGGATATTAGATGCAAATCAAGTTGCCATAATCAACGGTTATGAAATTACGGTGGAATCTGTTGAAAATCAGGGAAAAGCCCTTCAGCTGGAAAAGCTGCTTTATGAATACAACCGTTTTCGCAACAATATTTATCCAAAACTGGAACTTCTCTCTATCAAACCCTCCATAGTAGATGATATTATATTCATCATTCAACAAGGAAAACTTGATGAAGCTAAAGCAATTATACAGAATCTTACAGTGTCTGAAGATAAAAATATAATTAAATATTTCATTATAAAGGAAATTGATTCCTATGAGAGTCTCTTGAATAAACAAAATTTATATTATGCCTATCAGCAAGCTGTGATAGATGCCGTTGTTTTTCAAGAATTAGAGGAACGTCAGCTGCATCCTTCTTCTCAAGAAATAGAAAAAGCCTATCAGGCCTATTTAAATCATATTCAAAAAGATATTGAAAATAACATTTTCTATCAGTACTATTATGAATATGCTAAAAATAAAGAAATGGAATTGTTTGAATTAAATACAGAAGAAGCTTATAAACAACATCTCTATAAAAAAATTGAGAGGGACCTAAGCCTGGAGAAATTTAAAAAAGCCATTGGCTCCTATGATTTTGAAAATTATATTCGTACTAAGTTGGAAAATTCAGAGATTATCTTTAATAAACAGTTTGAACATTACCGAAAAGAGGTATCCATTCCCTAATTTGACTGTTTTATTCCTCTACTTTTTCCGATATAATGTGTATTCAAATATTCTACTTAGATAGGAGCTATGCTATGGATTTTTTTGACATTCGAGAAACCTTATTATTAATCCCTGGAATTATCCTTGGATTTTCTCTCCATGAATATGCCCACGCCCAAACAGCAGTCTGGCTTGGAGACAACACACCAAGAGACCAAGGAAGGCTGAGTCTCAATCCTATGGTTCATATAGATCCTGTGGGTTTCTTGATGATTCTTTTAGCTCGTTTTGGTTGGGCAAGACCGGTACAGGTAGACCCTTCAAACTTTAAGAATCCAAGACGGGATGATATTCTGGTTTCCTTGGCTGGACCACTAATGAATCTTTTTATAGCCTTATTTTTTCTTATTCTGATGAAAATAACCTATTCTCTGCCTCCAACGGTTCTATCAGATACCTTGTATGAAACATTGATGGATATTTTCGACTATACCTTATGGATCAATGTGGTGCTTTTCGTATTTAATCTCCTGCCAATACCACCCTTAGATGGATCCCATATTTTTTTCGGAGTATTCAACCTAAAGGATACAGCTTTCTATTATCAATTCTTCTCTGCTGGAAGACTCCTTTTACCGATGTTGATCATTACCAACGCATTGGATAAAATTATAGGTCCTCCTATTGCAGCGGTTTATAATGGCTTTTTTCAGTTCTTCTTTTAAATACCCTTTAAATGTTTACAAACCAAAAGACCAATCTCTATCTCAGAGGTTGGTCTTTTGGTTTGTGTGAAGTCAACGATATTGTTTCCGCTCAGAGTTCATCATACAATTTTTACAGCTCATCTAAGTCTATCATAATTTTATTGCAATTTTCACATCGATAACCACTAATTCGTGAACTATTGTTTAAAATTTCTCCACCAAACTCCGTATATTTCTCAAATAGATTTGTATTTTCATATTTCCATTTCAAATGTGCTTTCCATGCTTCAATAAATCCTTTCCTTAAGGCATTCTTACAATAGGGACACTCTAACTGCATGTTTCTATTTCCCTCCTTGTATAACATTCATCGCCTAATAGCGGAACGCATAGGATGCGTTCCCTACGGCACGGCCTATGTTGCATCTATAACCCATTGATTTATAGCTTGCAAAAACTATGACCTTAACAAGAGCTTAACCCTCTCCTTAACCTCTATTGGCAAATCTTTTTCCAATGCTCTTTCTAATAAGGCTGAGTTCTTCATTCCTCTTGATAGAATATAGCTTTCTATTTTATCAGCTTTCTTTTCCCCATTAGGAATCAATTGATAGATTACATACCAATCCTCCAACGATGTGAAGGGAATATCTATCCCATTTATTTCTTTATATTCAGAAATTGAGTGATTGTCAAAAGAATATTCAAACACGCCATTCCTGTGGTTAACTTTAAAACCTGCCATTACATCAACATCAAATCCATTTATTACATACTCATAGAAATATCTTGTTGAGTACCTATGGGTTTTTTCCCATTGTTTCTTCTCCCCCATACTTTTAAGAAATTCATCTGCCCTAGAAATATCTTTGATGTCTACAATAATATCTATGTCATGAGGTATATCTATAAGTTCAAATTGATTTAGCAGTATGGAACCTCCGACTCCCCATAGTATGTCTAGATCATTAAGCTTTTTTCCTATATAAGCTAAAGTTTTAAACAACCCTACCACCTCTCCTATCGAAAATAGTTCACTTTAAAATCCATCGGTCTTTATAATAAAACCATATTCACATTCATTTTCTCCCCAAGAAGCAGTCATTCTAAAACCCCGTATATCCTTTTTATTCTCTACAGTTATACTAGAATAGTCCTAAAAGGTTTTCTGACAGGGATTCCACTCGCCAGTTGATACTTCCCTTTTTTGTTAGTACCAGCTTATAAAGCTCTCCCTCTACCTCTAAATAAACCTTGGCATAATTGGCTCGCTCTATGGCAGGGGCTAAATGGGGCTCACTCATGGCCCAAAACTGGATTTGCCCCAACCCTATGTTTTTTCCCTTTATCTTCTCATAAATCTCTCGAGAAGCTTCTTGACTAAAGGGATTTTTTCCACCCTTCATGGTATTATTGATAAAGCTTTTGGCCCCCTTCTCCACCTGTTGACGTTCTTTAGATTGGGGAAAGGTACTCAATCCCGTGATATACCATTTTCCCTCTTGACGTATTAGTTCATAGGCACAGCCAAAGCTCCAACCACTGCCGCCACTGTCTCTAAAGCTAAATCCAGCAGTAACAGAAGCTCTATCCCCTTCTATTTCCATAGACCCCAACTCTCCAGTAATATGATAATTGGTCCCCTGAGGGCTGGAATTTATCCAAGCCTTAGCCTCTTCTAACCTATCCAATAGGGCCCACTGCCTTACTGGTTCATGGCTATTGACATAATATTGGGACAGCTTCTCTTCTATTTCATCTTCTTTTATTCGTCTAAAATAAAGTTTTGTATCTAAATCTACAGCACCGATAAGGGTATTCATCACATTTATTTCTTCAGAGCCTTCCACCAAATGAACTAATTTTTTTCTAAACTTCTCTTTTTGCTCTAGGTCAATTCGTTCTTCTCCATAGCCCCCCACATCAATATATTTGCCATTGGGCCATATGGCAAAATAAGGGCCCGATACCTCATAGGTCTTCAGAAGCTTTCTCTTCCGTAACAGGTGAAGCTTATAGGAGGCTACGGTGCTTACAAGATCTCCTTTTGTGGTATAAACCACATCTCCTTGGGGAGTAAAGGCAGCCTGATAGATGTATTCACCGCTGTAGCCTTTCCCCTCCTGTTTCTCTGCATCAACAAAATAGGTGAGTCCAAAGTGCTCTGATCCTATTTGAAGCATTTGTCCTTGAAACTGTGCCCGATATCGGCCCTCTCCCAAAGTCTGAAGTACATTTCCTTCACTATCCAGTAAAGCCGTCAATGGCTTTGGATTTCCCCAAATATCTGCTATCTCTGTAGTTCCTATGTATTGATCTTTTTGATAACTATCCTTGAAGTAGGGTTTTCTCTCTTGAACTTTGTATCTTGGAGTACCCGCTTTCTCTTCTACATCATAAATACTGTCATTGGGTAGATTCGGATGCTCTGTATAGATGGTTTTGCTGTGGGGAGACCACCCAAAGTAGACCACGGAAGGGGTATTCACCAGCTGATTTACATTGTCAATCTCGCCCTTCTCCTGGTTATATACAAATAGGGTTTCTCCCCCTACCATGCCCAGATATTTCCCATCATAGGACCATTTGGCCAAGGTGATAAAGTCTGTTTCGGATATCAACTCTTTTTGCGTCCCTCTTTGGGTATCTATTTCATAAACCCCTACCTTTCTATAATATCCTCCCATCAATACGCGATTGTCTTTTAGTCTATCCTTATACATCATACAATAGATCCGATGTTCATCTTTAGGATCTATACTGAAGGGTATCATTTCCTTAGGTAGATTCTCCAGTCCTTCGATTTTCAAAGCTTTTATATCTTCTATAGAATCAGCCTTTACGGTTGCCCCTTCCTGTTTGTTTTCTTCTAATTTTGATACTGTACATCCTGTAATGAATACCAGTATACTCAATACTAATATGGATAAGCTTTTTGTTCTCACAATACCACCCCCAATTATCAATCTAAATTATAGACGTAAAAGAGGACATGAAAGTTTCCACGGAGATAAATTTTTCCAATTTATCTCTCTTTTAGATTCCTTCATGCCCTCATATTTTATTGTTGACTCTGATCCAATCCTTCCAATATGCCTCTCAATTCCTCAATCAACCTGCCATACTCTGCCCAGTTTCCTCCCCGTTGGGCTTCCTGAGCCCGATTAAATACGTCCTTAGCCTGACGGATTAATTGGGGTATATTTCCTGATGCCTCTCCTGTTGGTAATTGTGGGTCAGGTGCTTCTCCAGAAGGTACTTCTGCAGCTGTGCCAAATAGTTTCTCCAAAGCTGCCTCCAGAGTTTCCTCATAGGCAATCCGTTCTCCATAGAAGACAATTACCCTTTTTACCTCAGGCAGGCTGCTCTCATTATCTGCTCTCAGGTAGATAGGTTCCACATAAAGCAAAGAGTTTTCTATAGGAATAGTCAGTAGATTGCCTCGAATATAGCTGGAACCCTGCTGTCCCCAAAGGGAAAATTCTTTAGATATTTCTGTATCTTGATCAATTTTTGACTCTACCTGCATGGGCCCATAGACATTTTTCTGCTTTGGCAATCGATAGAGTACCAATTCCCCATAGTGTTCTCCATCGGATCTGGCCATAAATAGAGCCGTCATGTTAGGTTTATTTCTAGGGGTGTAGGGAATCGACAGTATAAACTCCTCTCGAGTTTCTCCAGGCAGCTTTAGGATATTGTAATGGGATTCCATTACCTGTTGTTTTCGCTCATACATTTCATTGGCAATATCCCATAAATCCTCCTTGGTATAGAATACATCGGTATCGGTCATATGATAAATCCGATAGACCTCCGACTGAATATCAAAAACACTTTGAGGATAGCGAATATGGGCTCTAAGCCCCTCCGGCATTTGGGCCATTGGTTTTAGCAGCTGGGGAAATATTTTTCCAAAGGTTTGAATAACCGGATCCTGCTCATCTGCTATATAGTAATCCGTCGTTCCATTGTAGGCGTCTATCACAACCTTTACGGAGTTTCGAATATAGTTCCCCCGCTGCCCCACATAGGGTTGGGCATAGGGATAGTTTTCACTGACTGTATAACCATCGATAATCCAGAAAAGTCTCCCTTCGCTTATGACCAAATAGGGATCTTCGTCATATTCGATAAATGGAGCAATCCTTCTAACTCTATCGTTGATATTTCTATGAAGATGGATACGGCTTTCTCCCGTAATATTTCCAGACAACAGCATCTTTAGACTTCCCTGACGAATGGCATAAAGCAGTTTATTGAAACCTCCCAGCCTTATTCCAGCAGTACCTTCGTATAAGGTCTCCGCATTTTGTTCTCCAAGGGGATAATCAAATTCCTTTTCTTTTGTATTGGTAATGATATAGTTATTGGTCAATTCTCCAAAATAAATTTCTGGGCGAGTGATCTCCAACTCTGGAACTTCAGACTGGGGAGGGACATTTCTTATAAGCAGCTGAGGCTGGCCTTCTCTGGTTATGGTATTGACAGGGGAAAGCGCTGCCCCATAGCCGTGGGTATATTTTAAATGCTGATTTATCCACTGCTCACTGACTTTTTGAGAATTCATCTCTCTGGCAGAAAGAAAAACTTGAGTATATTGACCCCCAATCTCATAGCGATCGATATCTACATCATTAAACAAGTAATATTGACGAATCCCCTCCCGTTGATTATAAAACTGATTGGTAGGTCGATAGTCATGGATTCGAATATTTCTTATGGTCTCTTTGTTCTTCTCCAAATCCTCTCTTGTTAAGTTATCTTCTGCAGGAAAATCTCTAATGTCAATATCATTGAGTCCATAGGCGGCCTTGGTATATTGAATGTTATAATCAATATAGGTTCTCTCCTTTGAGATTTCATCTGGAGCTACAATAAAGTTTTGTACCATCAATGCAACGCCATTGCCTGCTATTCCTAAAAGAATCATCAGGATAGGTCCTGTAAGGGCCTGCTTCATGTTTCCCTTTTTTATGCCTCGAGCCCACAGCACAGCAGATACAATTGCCAAAGCTGTCATTCCTCTATATACCCAGAGGGTTATATGGACATCGGTAAAGCTGGCCCCATAGGCTACGCCCCTGGGAGAGTATAAAAGCTCGTAGGTTCTAAGAACATATCCAAAACCCAGTATCAGCAAAAAAACTATTCCTAGTAACATCACTTGACGGGTGGCAATCTCTAATAATTTCTTTCCGTTATCAAGGTGAATCCCCCTATGAGTCCTTCTAGCATCCAACTCATCGGTTTCTTCAAATCCTTTTTGATGACGTACACTGAGAAGGATCATATAATAGATAAAGGTAAGAATAGCCATTAAAGCTAGGAAGCTAATGAGCATATAATAGATACGCTGAATCAATGGCAGCTGAAACATATAGAAGGAGATATCTCTCTGAAAAACAGGATCCAAAATGGAAAATTCTGTAGCATTGAAAAATCTCAATAGTTCAAACCACAAACTTCCAGTAAAGGTTAGGCTGGTGAGAAAGGATACAACGGCCGCTGCCAGTAAAGATAGGCGATTGATTCCTTTTTCATTGGCTGGAACAATGGTGAAATTGACCTTTTTGTAGTAATCTTTCTTGATCCAAAGAAAATAAAAATGAATGAGTAGGGTTAAAACTACAAAAAATGGTAATCCAATCCTAAGCTGTGTCATGAGCTTGGTTAGAAAAACCTGTTCATACCCCAACTCTTGAAACCATTGATAATCGGTAACAAAGTTAATAATGGTTGTAAAAGATGCTAGCAGTACTATCACTGCTCCTATCCCAATAAATAGAATTAAACGCTTTCCTTGCTTCAAAATATTTCACCCCTATTGATGTGATTAGATTTTCTCCATAAACAAAAATCCTTCTAACAGTATTATTATACCCTTAAAATACTATTAAAAGGAAAGTTTTTCTAAGAATGCAGCTTCATATCTCCAAATTTAATCCAGCCTCTTTTCCTCATAAATTCGGAAATCCCCAGAGTAAGCACCCCAGGCAATATGAAATGCAGAAGAATTATTTTTCCCAACAATATAGAAAACGCCTCTTGTCCTCCCATTACCGCAAGGGTACCAAACTGCCCTACCAAACCACTGGTTCCCATGCCTGCCCCTACACTGTTGTTCTCCATTTTTAACAGATAGGTAGATACAGGGCCCAGAATAGCACTGGCCAAAATAGGCGGTATCCAAATCCTTGGATTCCGAATGATATTGGGTACCTGCAGCATAGACGTACCCAATCCCTGAGCAATTAGACCCCCTAGCCCATTTTCGCGATAACTTGCCACAGCAAAGCCAATCATTTGGGCAGCACATCCTGTTACAGAAGCGCCCGCTGCCAATCCGCTAAGACCCAAGGATATGGCTAAAGCTGCACTGCTGATGGGCAAGGTTAAAATCATACCCATCAATACAGAGACCAAGATTCCCATGGGAATAGGCTGGAATTCTGTAGCACTATTGATCACTTCCCCTAAGCCTTTCATTACCTGGGTCATGAGAGGCCCTATAAATAGTCCTGCCAATCCTCCCAATACAATGGTTCCTGCTGGAACCAAGACAATATCTACCTTTGTTTTTCCTGCAATGGCTTTAGAGAACTCCGCTCCTATCAAAGCGGCTACAAAGGCTCCCACTGGTTCTCCTGTCTTCGCAATGAAAACCCCGCCCTCTGCCAATGTAAAGGTTCCTGCACCAAGGGCTCCTGTAACAATGGAAGCTAAAATCCCTAGAGGAGGAGCCTTTATACTAAAGGCTACCCCTGCACCAATGGCTGGGCCCATTAAGAACTGTGCCATTCTGCCAAAGGTAGATAGACCTTCTATCTGTGTATAATCTCCAATCTGTTTTAAGATTAGTCCAATAATCAAGGAACTAAAGAGTCCTAGAGCCATGCCATTTAAAGCTTGGGTAATATATTCTCGTATGGTGAAAGCTTTTTGTTTCATACCATTCATCCTCTACTCTATAGTGTTTTTTAGACTTGTCCACCCATCCTGCTTAACATTTCCTTAAGAGGCTTACTAGCTCTTTTTCTAGTTTCTTCTTCAACGATTATTTCATGCTGCTCCTTCAATAATCCGTGATACACATCTTCCAAAGAGGTTTTTTTCATATCAAAACAGGTTAATACAGGAGATAGCAGATGAAACTTTTTGTTGGGATTGTTCTTCCTTAACCGATGGAGAAGACCCATTTCCGTACCGATGATAAAGGTTTTCCCCTGTGATTGTGCAACATAGTCTATAATCTGGTCCGTACTGCCAACAAAGTCAGCCTTTTCTAATACTGGATAGGGGCACTCTGGATGGACTACAATAAGTCCTTCAGGATGATTCTTTCTTGCAGTCTCCACCTCCAAACCCCTTACACGGTGATGGGTGGTGCAAAAGCCTTCCCAGCTGATCACTTCTTTTTCTGGTATTCTTGTGCCAATATAGGCCCCTAAATTTTGGTCCGGTATAAACAGGAGCTTCTCTGCATCAATGGATTTAACAACGCTCTCCGCATTGGAAGCAGTACAGCAAATATGACTCTCTGCCTTCACCTCTGCCGAGGATTTTATATAGCAGAGGATGGGTATATGGGGATACTCTTTTTTGAATAGCCGCAGGTCTTCTGCTTGGATCGTTTCAGCCATGGGACATCCTGCATCCAAAACAGGCAAGAGTATTTTTTTATTTGGTACCAGTATTTTAATGGTCTCAGCCATAAATCGGACGCCGCTTAAAAGGATAAGCGCCGCCTCTGTCTTAAGTGCTTCCTGACAAAGGGTTAGGGTATCTCCAACAACATCGGCTATTTCTTGAATTTCTGGTATTTGATAATTATGTGCAAATATTATTCCATTCTTTTCTTTCTTTAAAGCTTTTATTGCTTCTATCATTTCCCGCTCTTCCATAGTTTTAAATCCTCCCCTTTATGGACTATCTTTTTAATTTGAACATTCTACACCAAACTATTCATTCCTCTAAATTTTTCAATAAAAAAGACTACTTATCTAGTAGCCTTTCTACGTTTGTTTTTGCGTTGTTCACATGGGCTGAAAGAGTTTCTTGGGCTTTCTTCCCATCTCGAGCAATAAAGGCCTCTAATATCTCCTTATGCTCCTTTAATGCTTCATCCATTCTTCCTTCTACTTGGAGGGACTTTCTTCTGATTTTCTTCATGTAGTATTGAAAATCTCGGAGCACTTGCTCTAAATAGCGACTTTTTGTAGCTCGATAAATAGTTTCGTGAAATCGGCTGTTAAACTCAGCAACCTTTTCCAGATCCTTTTTAAAAGCATAAAACTCCATTAATTCATAGGTTTCTTTCAATGCTTTTATTTCTTCTTCCGTTATCCGCTCTACTGCCCATGCTGCTGCAATTCCTTCTATGGCAGTACGAATGGCAAATATATCCTGGATATCCTGTTTCGATATTCCTTTTACAATAACACCACGGTTTGGAATATTTTCTACAATTCCATCCAACTCCAATTGTTTTAAAGCTTCACGAACAGGAGTACGGCTTACACCCAATTCCTCTGCCAGTTTGGCCTCTACTAATTTTTCTCCTTCTTCATATTTATCATTTAATATATCATCCCTTAGAATATTAAATATTTTAGAAGTTAAGGATACTCTCCCTGCTTGATCTTCGTCCAAAAGTTTCCTTCCCATAATTGCCTCCATGATTTTAATAAAATCCAAGCAACTCATTAATATTTTCTCTTCAGTGTAAATGATTTCCTACTAATTATTCTATAATAAATTTTCTGACATTGTCAATGTATACAAGTATTTTGGCGACTTTCAATGTGTAACTTTCATTTCTTCCTGATAGGAATTCTATATTAAAACATTTATACCCATTTTTCGACTTTTTATCAATAGATTTTTTTTAGATTCTTTTCATTTTGCAAGAATGATTATGCTTTTCTTCATTTTTGTGTGTATTTCCTTTATTCCCTATTTGATATAATTTTATTCTTTACTTTGTTTATTTCCAACTATCTTTTTTATACTGTTTTATACATCATTATACAGGAACGGTTATGATAAAAACAAACAATGGATACCTGGATATAAAACCTTATTTTAAGTAGTTTATGCTCAAAATTTTTGAAAATAACAAAAATGAATCTTATGTATTTTTATAAAAATATTTGTATATTTATATTGCATCTCTATTGGATTCGGTTTATAATATGTATTAGCATAAATTATTAAAGGAGGTCTTTTCAATGCAAAAAGAAAAAGTAGTGTTAGCCTACTCTGGTGGCTTGGATACATCTGTTATATTAAAATGGTTAGAAGTAAACTATGGATATGAAGTTATCGCTGTGTGTGTAGATGTGGGTCAAGAAGAAGATTTAGTATCTGTAGAGAAAAAAGCTCTGGCTACAGGAGCTGCAAAAGCCTATGTGGTAGATGTTACAGAAGAATTTATTACAGACTATATTTTCCCAACACTGAAAGCTGGTGCTGTATATGAGGATGATTACTTACTGGGAACTTCCTTTGCAAGACCTTTAATCGCCAAAAAATTAGTTGAAATTGCTGAATTAGAAGGAGCCGTTGCAATTGCCCACGGAGCTACAGGAAAAGGAAACGATCAAGTTCGTTTTGAAGCAACTATTAAAGCTTTAAATCCTCATCTAAAGATTATCGCTCCTTGGAGAATCTGGAATCTAAAATCCCGAGAGGACTGTATCGATTTTGCTGTAGAGCATAATATTCCTATTCCTGTTACGAAGAAGGATATCTACAGCCGTGATAGAAACATATGGCATTTAAGTCATGAGGGCGGAAATCTAGAAAATCCTTGGAATGAGCATGACAACAGTATCTATATGATGGGTGTAGCTCCTGAAAAGGCTCCAGATACTCCCGCATATGTGGAAATTGAATTTGAAAAGGGTGTCCCTGTAAAAGTAGATGGGGTAGCCTACAGTCCAATCGATATGCTTCACAAGCTCAACAAAATTGGTGGAGAAAATGGTGTGGGTGTTATCGACATCGTAGAAAACCGTTTAGTGGGTATGAAGTCTAGAGGAATCTACGAAACTCCTGGTGGAACCATTCTATATCAAGCTCACAAGGCATTAGAAAAATTAACGATGGACCGTGCTACCATGAGCTTTAAGAAAACTGTGTCGGAAAAATATGCCCAATTGGTTTATGATGGTCTATGGTTTACTCCTTTAAAGGAAGCTCTTGATCAATTTGTAGATAGCACACAACAGGTTGTGACTGGCAAGGTAAAGATAAAACTCTATAAGGGTAACTGCACTGCTGTAGGATCTGCATCCCCTTATTCCCTATACAACGAAGAATTCGTTACCTTTGGTGAAGATAATGTTTACAATCAAAAAGATGCAGAGGGCTTTATCAACTTATTCGCTCTTCCAATTACCATCCGTTCTTTAATGAAGAGTAAAAATGAGGAAGATGAAAAGGAGAAAAAAGTTATATGAAGCTCTGGGGTGGACGTTTCTCTAAAGAAACTGCATCATTAGTAGACAATTTTAATGCCTCCATTGGATTTGATCAAAAACTATATAAAGTGGATATTATGGGCAGTATTGCCCATGCTAAAATGCTAGGAAAATCTGGAATTATTACCCTTGAAGAATCTGAAAAAATCATTGAAGGACTTCTGTCTATCCTTGAGGATATTGAAGCAGGCCATGTTGAATTTCAACTGGCCTACGAAGATATCCATATGAATATAGAAAAGCTGCTCACAGACAAAATCGGTGATACAGGAAAAAAACTCCACACAGCCAGAAGCCGAAATGATCAGGTAGCTGTGGATATCCGTCTCTATTTGCGGGAAGAAATTCAAGCTATCTGTGGATTATTGAAGGAATTATTAATAACCCTCACAGAACTATCCAGCAATCATGTAGATACAGTAATGCCAGGCTATACCCATTTACAACGGGCCCAGCCTGTCACCTTTGGATATTATATGATGGCCTATTTTCAAATGTTTAAAAGGGACTATGAAAGACTTATGGATTGCTTTGATCGGGTCAATATTATGCCCTTGGGAGCAGGAGCTCTGGCAGGTACCACCTATACCACGGATCGGGACTTTTTAACAGCAGAGCTAGGCTTTTCTGCCTACTGTGACAACTCTCTGGATGCTGTTAGTGATCGAGATTTTGTCATCGAGTTTATCAGCGATGCTTCTATTATCATGATGCATTTGAGTCGTTTCTGTGAAGAATTGATTTTGTGGAGTTCTGCTGAGTTTCAATTTATTGAAATGGATGACGCCTACAGCACAGGCAGCAGCATCATGCCCCAGAAGAAAAATCCAGATGTGGCAGAGCTGACCCGAGGAAAAACAGGACGTGTCTATGGCAATCTAATGAACATTCTTACCATTATGAAGGCCCTTCCTTTGGCCTACAATAAGGACATGCAGGAGGATAAGCCTCCCCTCTTTGATACGGTAGAAAATGTGAGAGATTGTCTGGAAATCTTTACTGTCATGATTCAAACAATGAAAATCAAGAAGGAAAAAATGAGAAAGGCTACCAAAGAAGGTTTTATGAATGCTACCGATGTAGCCGATTATCTAGTCAGAAAAGGACTTCCATTCCGTAGTGCCCACGAGATTGTGGGAAAAATGGTGCTTTATTGTGTTGAGAAAGAAAAGACCATTGAGGATTTATCCCTTGAAGAATTCAATAGCTTCTCTCCAAACTTTGATGCAGATATTCTGGATGTCATTGCTATTGAAAATTGTATTGCTTCTAAGGTTTCCTCCGGTTCTACGGCTCCTATTCAAGTAATTAATATGATCGAAAAGGCAAAAGCCTATCTTGCCTCTTTATAGAATCATAAAAGCGTACAAATTTGTACGCTTTTATGATTCTACTGAGATACTTTCCGAATCACATCATAGTATTTATCCTCATTCTCAATAAAATCTGTAAAGATAGAATTATCTAATAGTCTTTTACCTTCCTTTGTTTGTTTTAGATTTAAAAAAGCAGCTTTAAGACGTGCTTTCTTTTCTGCCGCTAAATTAGGGTTGACTGCAATAGCATCCGCAGGAATGGGTTCTGTTTTTGCCAATATATTTAATTCCTCAATTTTTAAACCACTCTTACCTGCCACATTCATTCCCACATCATAGGTTGCTCCTCCATCTATATCTCCTTTCAATACTGCCTCAATCACTTTATTGTGGGTTCCTAGATAGAGTACCTCTTTGAAAAGAGTGTCTGGGTTTAATTGATTTTCTTTTAATAAATATCGTGGATACACATAGCCTGAAGTTGATTTAATATCCACATATCCAAAAGTTTTATTCTTTAAGTCTTTTAGTTTTGTGATATCATTATTCTTTTTTGTAATAATGTATCCATGGTAGAAGGGTTGTCCATTTAATACGCCCATGGCAATTGGTTCTGTCTCTACCTTTGTTCTTGCATTGACATAGGCAAAAGGAGAAAACCAGCCCACATCAATAATATTATTTTTCATGGCTTCAGACAAGGCATTATAATCTTGTACAATAATCGTCCTTGCTCTTAATCCTGCTTGTCTTGCTGCCTCTTGAATAATTCCAAAGTACTGTTTTCTTAGCTCTGGAGATGCAATGGGATTAATCCCAAAAAATATTTCATGGGATGACTTAAACTGTACAGCAGTTTTTTGCAAATCATAGGCTAGATTTCCCAGTTCTTGAGCTAGGGTAGCAATTTCTTTATTGCTTTGCAGCTGATAGGAGATAGAATCCATCGTTTCATCCCCCAAAACTTTAGAGCTATTGGCTACAGTTGTAATCTGTTGGGTAGATACCGATATTTCTTCCCCTGTTCTGACTTGTCCCTCAGCAGTATCAAACAGTACATCCACAGCCTGCTGAATATCTTTTAATTTGATTTCAATGGTCTCCATTGCTTCCGTGGATTTTTTAGAAATTTCCTCTACTCCTGAAATTTTTATCAGATTCTCAGAGAAAACTTGGTTTACATGTTCTATTCTTTCCGCAATAGATGTTACCACTTTTTTTATTTCACTGGTTAATTTGGCGCTCTCATCAGACAATTTGCGAATTTCACTGGCTACTACAGAAAAACCTTTTCCTGCGGTACCTGCACGGGCAGCCTCTATTGCTGCATTGAGGGCCAATAGGTTCGTCTGGGTAGATATATTTTCGATATTTATCAAAAAATGAGAAATCTGATCTGTAATAGGCTTTAATGCTTCAATACTATTGAAAGAATTTCCTATATCTTCTGCTAGTTCTATCAACAAATCATTAGATTTACTAATGGTATTTCGGCTCTTTTGAATGAGTTCAATGGATGCATTAGAAAAGTCTAGCATATTATGGGCCTGTTCTCTAGAAGACTGGACATTTGCTGCCCATTGCTGAATGGCCGCATTAACCTCTTCGCTCCTTTTAGCTGTCACGCGTACATTATGGGTCATATTTTTAGCCATTTCTTCCATCTTCACTGCATCTTCCATGCTTCTGTACCCGTGATTAATCAGATTTTGTGCAGCAACAGCCAGTTTTTCTGATACCTCCAATAAATTATCCTCTTTTTTTCCATCCATAACATTTGAAGCAGTGGAATCCTTTTCCTCTTTTTCATTTCTATACAGCCGTGGATATAAAAACCTTTTTATCATAATACGCTTCCTCCTTTGTTTCACTAATGTAAAAATCCGTTAGGTAAGCCGTACTTTATATACCCTTCTCATCTCTTTATTGTATTCATTTCTACCACCAATGCCTTTTTTCCTTTTTATACCAAATAAAAACTTATAATTCTCTTAACAGAACAAAAGCCTAGAAAGTTTACATTTTCTAGGCTTCATCAACTGAGTGTTTATGTCTTACTCAACCAGATTATATTTTCGTGCTTTAAAGGCTACGGTTTTATGGGTAATGCCTAAAGCCTTTCCTGCCGCATTAAAACTGCCAAATCGCTTAATAGCATGCTGGATAATTTCACGTTCATATTCTTCTAGGGTAGCCATTTCTCCCATGTCATCCATATTAATCAGAGGGTTCCCTTCCTTTTGATTATGGTGTACTGTATAAAGCTGAGAAATATGGGCTGGAATATCTTTCAGTTCAATACTTTCTCCATCGCTTAAAGCAATTAATCTCTCCATTAGATTTTCAAGCTCTCGAATATTTCCGGGCCAGTCATAATGGTAGAAAGCTTTTTCTACTTCCTTTGTAACTCCCTGAATGTCCTTCCCCATCTTGTCATTCATTTTACTTAAGAAATGATTCACCAAAAGCGGTATATCCTCTCTCCGCTCCTTTAAAGCTGGCAAATAGATGGGAATAACATTTAGCCGATAATATAAATCTTCTCGAAATAGCCCTTGTTCTATAAGTACCTCTAAATTACGATTGGTGGCCGCTACAATCCGCACATCACACTGGATGGTTTCCTCTCCACCTACCCGTTCAAACTCTTTTTCTTGAAGAACTCTCAGGAGCTTTACCTGCATTTCCAAGGGCATATCTCCTATTTCATCTAAAAAGATGGTTCCCCTATGGGCCTGCTCAAATTTACCTATCTTCTTCCGAATCGCTCCTGTAAAGGATCCTTGTTCATGACCAAAGAGTTCTGATTCCAATAGATTCGATGGGATGGCCCCGCAGTTT
Source organism: Thermotaleaceae bacterium (assembly GCA_040797825.1). Lineage (GTDB taxonomy): Bacteria > Bacillota > Clostridia > Peptostreptococcales > Thermotaleaceae > Geosporobacter. The sequence goes on from JBFNEZ010000020.1 coordinate 27,044, forward strand.
ACCTTTATAAATGGTTTATGATAGCGATCGCTGGAACCGTGAATGGCTCCAGCTACCAATTCCTTTCCCGTTCCGCTTTCTCCTCGAATAAGCACTGTTGAAGAAGTACAGGCTGATTTTTGCGCTATCCATAGGGCCTTTTCCATAACTTTACTTGTGCAAATAATCCTTTTAAAAATAGGATTTAAAGGACATTGGTCCATATCTTCAGCAGTTGGCAACTCAATTACCTTTTCCTTTGCATATCCTCTACCATTTCCCAATTCTTCTCTATAAATGGCCATCACACCTTTAAAAACATCATTCACGAATATGGGAGAAGCCGCTGCGCTACAAAGATAATTACTTGAATATCCATTTAAATATCCTTTTACAAATCGCTTATCTCTATAGGCTGTTAAGATAATATCGTCATTGTAGGTTTGAAAAATACTTTTTCCTAAAGCCTCTGGGCTACTAACATTAAACATTCTTCCATAGGCATCATTTATATATTGAATATTTCCGAATTCATTGATGATACATACGCCATCTAGCGTCTTTTCAAACATATGATCATAACGAATTTCTAAAAGATCTTTTTGACCTACCCGTTTCTTCACACCTAAGTTGGTAACAGCTGCGACCCGCACCTTCATCCCTCCGTCCATTACATACTTCTCGAAGCAATAATATTGACATCTGTACCCAATATATTTTGAACAATAATGTCTCCCATTTTCACCGGTGCTTGGATTTCAATTGTATCTAATTGCCGCATACATTCTACCATCTTGCTTTTAGCAATAGGTTTATCTGTTCTTACTGGCAGTCTATTTAGAAGTCCATTTTTAATTTTAACAGTGGTTGTAATGGTTCTTGTTGGGTTTGTCATTTCCTTGATGGCATACTCTGTTCCTCGTTTGCATTGGTTGCCAATGATTTCATATCCCCCTGGCTGTGCAGCATCCTCCTTCAAGGTAAGACGACATCCCATAGGGCACACAATACAGACCATATCTCTATTTTCCATTAAGCTCCCTCCTTTTCAACGGCTACTGATAGGGTAATCCCTTCATGATCCAATAGGTCTTGAAGGGATATCTTTACCGACTCCATCTCTCCAGGTGCCAAATGACGCTTCTTAATCGTTTTAATTTTCTCTCCATCAACAGTAACAACCATATTTACATTTTGATAAATATCATCTACCCGCATCATTAAATCCAATGTATTTTCTACATTGTTTACCCGCAATGTCTGGGGAACAATGTATCGAATTCCTTTTCCTGGATGAGTTTTTATAATCTTTCCTTCCTTGGATAAGTCTCCTTTCACATAGCGGGCCGCATTTTTTCCTGCCTTTCGGCTTTCCTCCGTTACCCAATCCACCAAGTCATGGACATGGACAACATTTCCGCAGGCAAAAATACCCTCCACACTGGTTTCCATAGATTCATTCACCACAGGTCCCCCTGTAATCGAATCTAGCTGGATCCCTGCACTCTTGGACAGCTCATTTTCTGGAATAAGTCCCACAGAAAGCAAAAGCGTATCACATTCATAGTGGATTTCCGTTCCTGGGATAGGCTTTCTGTTTTGATCTACCTTTGCAATGATAACCCCTTCAACCCTATCCTTTCCCTGAATCTCCGTCAAGGTATGACTTAAATAGAGGGGAATATCAAAGTCTTCCAAGCATTGAACAATGTTTCTTGTCAGTCCTCCAGAGTAGGGCATCAATTCCGCTACAGCCTTTACCTCTGCTCCTTCTAGTGTCAATCTTCGAGCCATGATGAGTCCAATGTCTCCCGAGCCTAAAATAACAACCTTTTTTCCCACCATATACCCTTCCATATTTACAAATCGCTGAGCCGTTCCTGCTGTAAAAACTCCTGCAGGTCTTGTCCCTGGAATATTAATAGCCCCTCTGGTCCTTTCCCTGCATCCCATGGATAGGATGATGGCCTTGGCTTGAATCTCCATAAATCCATCTACTGTATTAATAGCACTTAGGCTTTTATCCTCTCTAATATCTAAAACCATGGTATCTAATTTATATTCAATGCCCAGATCCTTCAATTCCTCAATAAATCGCTGGGCGTATTCTGGGCCAGTTAACTCCTCTTTAAAAACGTGAAGCCCAAAGCCATTGTGAATACACTGCTGTAAAATTCCGCCTAATTCCCTGTCTCTTTCTAATACCAATATATGATCTACACCATTTTTTTTCCCTTCGATAGCCGCTGCCAATCCTGCAGGCCCGCCGCCAATTACTACAAGCTCATAGTTTAACATAACCTCACCCCCACTTATTGTTCTTTAGAAGCTGCAACGGATGCTTGTGATGCTTCCATAACCTCTGCTGCTACCTTTGTAGGTCCTGTCAAGATATAGGATTTGCTACTGTCCTTTACAACCTCTGTAATATCTACTTCCATTTCCTTTGCTAGGATTTCCATGACTCTTGGGCCGCAGAACCCCCCTTGACACCTTCCACTGCCTGGTCTTGCCCTGCGCTTTACCCCATCTAGGGTTCTTGCCCCTGCATTACGCTTAATAACATCTACAATCTCTCCTTCGGTGATATTTTCACACCGACAAATGATTCTTCCGTAGCGTGGATCTTTTTCAATCAATGCTGCCTTTTCTTCCTTGGATAAATCCATAAAGTGTACTACTTTCTTCCTTCTAGGGTTAAAATCTTCTTTCTTTTGGAGTCCCCCAGCAATGGTATTTAAAAGCTCCACCACATGACTTCCAATGGCAGGTGCTGCTGTTAAACCAGGAGATTCTATCCCTGCCACATCAATAAAGCCCTTGGCTGTTTCTATTTCTTCTATAATAAAGTCTCCTGTACTTGGTCTGGCTCTCAGTCCTGCAAAGGCTGTAATTGCAGCATAGAAAGGTACTTTTTCAGCTGATTTTGCTGAATGTTCTCGTATAAAGCTCAATCCTTCTAAGGTAGTTCCTAAGTCCTCTTTATCCTCTAAGTCCTCTGCATCTGGCCCAACCAATAGATTGCCATGCACTGTAGGGGCGATCAGCACGCCCTTTCCAAACTCATTGGGGCAAGGAAAAACTACCTTATTGATAAAGTTTCCAACACCCTTATCAAAAATATTGTACTGACCTCTTCTCGGTAAAATTTTAAAAGCTGGTAGCGCCACCATATTGTGAATCTCATCGGCATAGAGGCCCGCACAGTTGATTACATACCTTGCATCCAGCTGTTGATCTTCCATGAATATACGATATCCATGGGATAACTTCTCAATGTTGGTAACCTTGCTCTCTAAGCGAATCTCCAAGCCATTATCGGCTGCATTTTCTGCAGCAGCGATAGCCAATTCCCAAGGTCCTACGATCCCCCCAGTCTTTGCATGCAAAGCACCAACTAGTTTGTCGCTAAGATTGGGTTCCACGGCAAGGACTTGCTCCTTGGATAGGATCTCCATATCCGGCACCCCATTCTGCAAGCCTCTTTGGTAAAGTTCTTCCAATGTTTTCATTTCACTCTCATTAAAGGCTACAACAAAGGACCCTATTCTTTTAAAGGGTACCTCCAGCTCCTTACAAATTTGATCAAACATGGCATTTCCTGCTACATTAAACTTAGCCTTTAATGTACCTGGTTTTGCGTCATAGCCTGCATGGACAATAGCACTGTTTGCTTTTGTGGTCCCATTGGCTACATCTGTGTCTTTTTCAATTAGTACCGCCTTCACATTAAACTTGGAAAGCTCTCTGGCGATACAGGTACCAATAATACCAGCACCAATAATTGCTACATCATACATCCTTTATTCCCCCCTCTTAATTAAAAAGCTTTTCATGTAATAACCCAAAGGTCATTTCTTCGCTGAATAACTTTTTGTGAATTTTTATAATATTTAAAATTTTGTTCAGGGCGCAAAAAAGCTACACAAATCAGAACCTATCCTTCCATAGGTCAATCTGTGCAGCTCTCCATTTCTCAAGCGCTTATATGGACTTTTTTTCATTATATCATATCTTACTTATGCAAGCAAACATTTTCCTGTTGTGTTTCTAAAAGTACTCTATAGAAATTTTCTCTAGAAAATCTTTGGAAAGGTATTCCTTTAATTTTTTATAGGTATCCTCATTTCGGATCCTTTGCCCTTCATCCTGATAATAAATCCAAGCCATAGCACACCAGGTAATGCCTCTTAGACAAGTAAGGGGAAGATACTGTTGGAGTTTTTCCTCCATCCTTTCCACGGATATGCCACCTCTAAGCCTATCTTGATAGCTCCTAATGAAATAGGCTTGTTCCTCTGGAGACAGGAGGATATCGGTCTTCCAGAAGGTAGTTGTTGGTGCAATAAAATGGGCAATATCCTGCTCTACTTCTCCTAAAATAGGCTTTTCCCAATCAATGAGATAGCACTTTTTTACATCCTCTGTAATAATAAAGTTTCCTGAATTTACTTCTGTATTGATGATTCTATAATCTGCGCTGGAAGAACAGCAGCCTTTTATCTTTTTTTCTGAATGATGAAGAAAATTCTCAAGGAGATTTTTAACCTCCTTTTCACCAAGCTCTGAAAGCAAATATACCTCTGCCATTTTTCTACATTCAGCCAACATGGCCTGTAGAAGGTCCTTTGGTTTTAGTAAAAAATCTGCCCCCTCTATGGATAGACTGTGGATATCGGCAAAGATCGCTGCAGCCCTTTCCAAATCTGTTTTATAGTCTAGACTTCTACCTTCAAGATATTCCATTATCAAAATCCCAAAGGGAATCACAGTTTTTGAGCCATCTACATAGTAAACTTTCGGTGTCCTCCCGCTTTTTTCTAGAAACTCTAGGGCCTGATATTCGTATTCGATTTGATTTTCTAACGCCATCTGACTGGCTGTATTCAACCGAAGTACCAGCTTTTCATTGGTAATAGGGTGGATAAAGGAATAGTTTACATTGTATTCCCCCCTCCCCAAGGGTTCAAAAACAACCTCCTTGCTTTTAGGAATTTTTAGGGCATCATGGAGATTGCCGCTTCCCCAATATACCTTCAACCATTTTTCCATAATCTCTTTCTTCTCCTTCATGATTCACTTTTAGCAGTCCTTTGCAGAAAAGGAACTGCCCCGTGTAATAAGCAGTCATTCCCTTGCTCTCAATTTCATTGATTACATGTTTTAGATCCTCAAAGGTGTCTACATCATACCACTTTTCTACAATAGCAACCTTTAATTCTAACTGATGGATATTCGCCAGGGTCCGTTCAAAAACACTGGGAAGACCATAAAAGTTGTTTTTAAAAATTTCTTGATGGGCTGCTTTCATACCAATAAGATAGTATCCTCCATCTAAGGTCGGTCCCAGTACCACATCATGATTTTCAAGCTTTTCATAGGCTTCTTTTATAATATGGGCGGGCAGGGTGGGCAAATCGGTTCCGATTAAAAGGGTTTTTTCATACCCCTTTTGAATACAATCATCAATTGCTTCATACATGCGCTCTCCCAAATCTTGCCCCCTTTGAGAATAAAAGTTTTTACATCCCCTTAAGATCCCTTTTATATTATCTCTATGGGACCCTGGTGTATAATAAACAAAAATTTCTGCATCAAGTCCTTGAACCATTTCATAGATATCCTTTAAGAAACAGATATGGATAGCAGCACATTCCTCTCCTGTGAAATGGGTCATAAGCCTGGTTTTTGTCTTTCCCGGCAAGGGTACTCTTGTGAAAATAATCAGTGCATTCTTCATGGTTTACCTCACATTTCTATATAAGGCTTGCAGCTTTTCTGGTGTTTCTCCTAAGAAGTACAGTATTTTTAATTTATGCATCAGTAAAATAGTCTTTAGGGTACCCATTCTTTCAAATCGTCTTGCAGAAGTAGTAATGGGTGTTTTCAATTGAATGATTCTCCCTCTTCTTTTTAGTCTTCTGGAAAATTCTAAATCCTCCATAAGGGGAATATCTAAAAACCCTCCTAGTTCTTCGAATATTTCTCTTTTTACAAAAATCCCCTGATCACCAAACATGATTTTAGTTGTTTTCACCCGCATATTAGATAAAAAGGCAATCATCTTGAGTAAAAATCCTTCTCTGTCAAAGGTCAATGAAAAACAGCCTGCTGCATAGTCCCTAGAGATACCCTTTTCAATGATTTGTTCTAAAGCATCTCTATCCAGATGGGTGTCCCCGTGTAGAAATAATAAAATCTCTCCAGAAGCACATTGAGCCCCTGCATTCATCTGTATCCCTCTACCCCTTTGGCTTTTTAGTACTCTATAAGCAGCAGGTATTCTTGTTGCAGTACCGTCATCACTGCCTCCATCCACAAATAGGATTTCCTTCTCTCCCCTCAATCCACAAAGCATTTCAATCAACCGGGATATGTTTTCGGCTTCATTGAGAACGGGAATAATAATTGATATTTTCACATTATCACCTATTCTTTTCTGTCTATTGATAGAAAAAGGAAACAGCCTTTCAAACTGTCTCCTGATCTCTTGAATCACAGGCAATCCTATTTTAATTCATCCATATTAATTCCTTTTTTCTTAGCAATATACTTGGGTATCAAAGACACTAAGAACAGAACAACCCCTGCAGCTGCAAATTTTACCAGTAAGCCTGGGGAAAATCCATTGGTTACGATTTCTCCTGCCATATAGGCATAGATGAAAGCTCCCGGTGCCATACACACCAACGAAACCAAAAAGTAGGTTCCTAAATTGATTTTGGTCAAGCCATAGGCGTAATTTTGAAAGGAAAAAGGGAATACGGGCACCAAACGGGTAAGAATAAGAAAACTGGTGCCATTTTTGGCAACCCCATCATCTATCTTTTTAAACATCTGGTTTTCCCCAATTTTACTCTCTATCATGCCTCTTGCCACATATTTAGCTACCAAAAAGGCTGCTGTAGCCCCTAGGGTTGCACCGGCTAAAGACACAACCCCTCCTAGAATAGGACCAAAGGCAATACCGGCTACGATGGTCAGCATGGACCCCGGCAGCATGAACACACAGGCCACGATAAATACCAGTATAAATATAAGATAACCTAAAATTCCAAAGGATTTAAAAAAGGCCTGCATGGTTTGAACATCTTGAATTTTGCTTACCAAGCCAGTTTTCCATGCAATAAAGAAACCAATACCAATGACCAACACCACAGCCAATAGCTTTAGGCTATCACCCTTTTTATTATCCTTTACCTCTTTTATATCTGCCATAGAAACACCTCCATCAAATAAAAATAGCGTCTGCGACGCTTTCGCTAGGAAACCCTAGGTTTCCTTCGACGA
>JBFNEZ010000021.1:0-33805 GCA_040797825.1 Thermotaleaceae bacterium
GCCTGCCTGTCACGCAGGAGGTCGCGGGTTCGAGTCCCGTCCAGACCGCCATTTTAAATAAGATGGTGTTAATATGGCTCAGTAGCTCAGTCGGTAGAGCACGCCCGAATAAGCTACATTGAAAATGCATCAGCGTACTCATCGAGTTGCTGCTTGAATAAGCTTTCTGAGATGAGGACGAAGGTATGACCACCTTCAAAGTTTAGGAAACAATTTTAATATGGCTCAGTAGCTCAGTCGATAGAGCACGATTGAATAAGCTACAGTGAAATTGCACCAGCGTACTCATCGAGCTGCTGCTTGAATAAGCTTTCTGAGATGAGGACGAAGGTATGATCACCTTCAAAGTTTAGGAAACAATTTTAATATGGCTCAGTAGCTCAGTCGGTAGAGCAAAGGACTGAAAATCCTTGTGTCGGCGGTTCGATTCCGTCCTGAGCCATCCCAAAAAAGAAGCTTACAAATGTAAGCTTCTTTTTTTGTACTTTTGTAATGTTTTTGTAATAAAAGGATAGGGAATTTGTCGGATCGATACAGGCCTTAAGCCAAACCTGTAATACTCCGTCACCACCTTTAGTAACAGAGAAAAATGTTGATAAAATAAGGATTTTTTACTAGATACAGCAAAATAATAAGGTCGAAAGCATCTATCTATTTCTACTAAAATTGTAGAAAAATGTCAGGTATTATACAATTTTGTTACATTATCAAGACTAATCGTCATATTTCTATATTTTATGATATTGTTATAGAGGAGAAAAAAGTGGGAAATTTCTTTTGTAGATAAAACGAACTAGATTAAGAGAGTTGTTTCCGTAGTTTAGGAGGATTCCAATGTTATTTTTTAATAAAGGAAATAAATCAAGTAAATTAACGAAAAAACAATCTTTGAAGTTGACAGTTATGTCGGCAATTGCTGCTTCTACTATTGCTCTAAGTGGCATCACTGCTAGTGCAGCAGCAAGCTTTAAGTTAACAACTGTCTATCATGTATATTTAGATGATTCATATATTGGAACCGTTTCAAATAAAGAGGTAGTCCAAGAAATTCTCGACGATAAACAAAATGAACTAAGAGAAATGTATAAGGATATGGATTTACAAATAAATTCAGATGTTGAGTATATCGCTGAACACGTTTTTCATTCAACAGCCAATAATCAACAAGCCAGCAGAAACCTTGAGAATGCAATTCAGCTGCAAGCTGAGGCTGCTGCGATTGTAATTGACGGTCAAACAGTGGCCTACCTTGACAGCAAGGAAACAGCAGAACAAGTAATTAGAACGCTAAAGCTTCAATATGTAACCGAAGAGGAATTAACAGATCTTGAGAATAGACAAGCTGCTGTTACTACTGACTTACCCGCTTTAGCAGAAAATCAAACTCGTTTAATAGACGTCAGATTATCTAAGGAAGTTTCAGTTTTAGAAGAAAAAATTTCCCCAGATAAAATTATGACAAGTGATGAAGTATTAACGATTTTACAAAAAGGAACATTAGAAGAAAAGAAATATGCAGTTCAAGAGGGCGATGTCTTAGGGACGATCGCAAATGGACATGGATTAAAGCTAGTTGATTTTCTAGCGTTAAATCCGGGGCTTAATGAAGATTCTGTTTTGAAGATTGGTCACGAAGTCAACGTGACAGCATATGAGCCGCTAATTGAGATTATTGTAGATAAGGAAGTAAATCAATTAGAGGAAATTCCTTATGCGAATGTAGTAGAAGAAGATGCAGCAATGCCTAAAGGTGATTCAAAAGTGAAACAGCAAGGACAAAATGGTTCTAAGTCTGTTACTTACATGATTTCACAACAAAATGGAACAACGATTACAAAGACTGTAACAACCGAACAGGTAGTTCAAGAGCCTGTTAATCATATCGTTATTAAGGGAACAAAGGTAATTCCATCCCGTGGCAGTGGTTCTCTAGCTTGGCCGGCAGTTGGTGGCTACATTTCTAGCCAAATGGGCTATAGATGGGGCAGAATGCATAAGGGAATTGATATCGCTAGACCAAGTAATCGATCAATTCTAGCGGCAGACAACGGAGTAGTAGTTTCAGCTGGATATGACGGGGGTTACGGAAATAAAATTGTTATTGACCATCAAAATGGTATTCGTACCCTTTATGCACATTTAGCTTCTATTAACGTAAGTGTGGGACAAACTGTTTCTAAAGGCTCTACCATTGGTGTTATGGGTTCAACTGGAGATTCAACTGGAGTACACTTACATTTTGAAGTATTTAAAAATGGAGTCAACCAAAATCCGCTTTCTTATGTACGTAGATAAATTATTTTATAAAAAAGAGTCTCTAGCACTGATAGAGACTCTTTTCTTGTTAAAAATTACTAATAGATGAATTCAAGTAAATAACATGGTAAAGTAATCTAGAGTAGATACGCCTTTTTTATCAATGTTATCAATAGATTATACAAATAAAGGAGCAATGGGTATGGAAAAAAAGATTCTGGTAGTGGATGATGAAAAACCGATTGCAGATATTTTACAATTTAATTTAAAGAAAGAAGGCTACGACGTTTACTGTGCATATGACGGTAACGAGGCCCTTACCATGGTGGAAGATATACAGCCTAACCTCATTCTTCTTGATATTATGCTGCCACTAAGAGATGGCATGGAAGTCTGCCGTGAGGTTCGAAAGAAATATGATATGCCGATTATTATGTTGACTGCTAAGGATTCGGAAATCGATAAGGTCTTGGGTCTAGAGCTTGGTGCGGATGATTATGTAACGAAACCATTTAGCACAAGAGAGTTAATCGCACGTGTTAAAGCCAATCTTCGTCGACACCAAGTGGTGCTTACTCAGCCTGATGCCGAGTCTGAAACAAATGAAATTGAAGTGGGTTCCCTTATCATCCATCCAAATGCATATGTGGTATCAAAACGTGGAGAGACCATTGAGTTGACGCATCGTGAATTTGAATTACTATACTATTTAGCAAAGCATATTGGACAAGTAATGACGAGGGAGCATTTACTGCAAACCGTGTGGGGCTATGACTATTATGGAGATGTCCGTACGGTTGATGTTACCGTTCGCCGATTACGTGAGAAAATTGAAGATAACCCAAGTCATCCTACCTGGATTGTAACGCGAAGAGGGGTTGGATACTATCTGCGGAATCCAGAGCAGGAGTAATTTCTTTTATGAGTAAAGTTAGTTTTTTTCGTTCCATACACGTAAAGTTCGTCATTATTTATGTATTGCTGATTTTAGTGGCGATGCAGATTATTGGTGTATATTTTGTACGGCAGCTTGAAGAAACACTACGAACTAATTTTCAAACAGCCTTAAAAGAGCGTGTAAATCTTCTTGCCTATAATGTTGTTGAAGAAATGGAAAAGAAGCGAACCGAGGAGGACCCTACACTAGAGGAAGACATTAGGAAAATTCTTCGAGATTTTGTTTCTGATGACATATCCGAAGTAAGGGTTATTGACAGTAGGTCCCGAAAAATCCTAGGAACATCTATGCTTAATCAAGCGGTTGTAGGTCAGCGGACAACGGAGCTTAGGATTACCCAAGCCATTAATTTAGAGGAAGATCAAAGTAATATTTTAATTGACCCGCAAAGCGGAAAACGTATTTGGGTACTCTCTACGCCGATTAAATCTGGTGGTAAAGTAATAGGAGCAATTGACTTAGTCGCGAAAATAGAAAATGTTTTTGTTCAAATGAAAACAATCAACAAGATTTTCACCACTGGAACGGCGATTGCATTAGGAATTACAGCCATTCTTGGAATCTTATTGGCGCAAACTATTACCAGACCTATCGCGGATATGAAAAAGCAAGCGTTAGCGATGGCAAAAGGGAACTTCTCCCGAAAGGTTAAAGTCTATGGCCATGATGAAATAGGTACGCTTGCTGTCACCTTCAACAACTTAACAAAAAAACTTCAAGAAGCCCAGGCAATGACGGAGGGTGAAAGAAGAAAGCTCTCTTCTGTCTTGTCCTATATGACGGACGGCGTAATCGCAACAGACCGTAAAGGGCGGGTCATTTTAATCAATGAACCGGCAGCAGAGATGCTAGATGTTTCACGTGAAACAGTCCTCTCACAGCCAATTGTTGAGTTATTAGGGTTAACGGATACCAACACCTTTGAAGACCTACTGGAGGAAAAAGACTCGTTAATATTAGATTACAGCACGAAAAAGGAACCATATATTTTAAGAGCTAACTTCTCTGTTATTCAGAAAGAAACTGGTTTTGTTAATGGCTTAATTGCTGTTCTTCATGATATTACCGATCAGGAAAAAATTGATGCGGAAAGAAGAGAGTTTGTTGCCAATGTATCTCATGAGTTAAGAACACCTTTAACAACAATGAGAAGCTACCTAGAAGCATTAGCAGATGGAGCATGGAAGGATGAGGAGATTGCTCCTAATTTTCTAGAGGTGACTAGAACAGAAACCGAGCGAATGATCCGTCTCGTTAACGATTTGCTTCAGCTTTCTAAAATGGATAGTACTGACTACCGTCTTTCAAAGGAGTGGGTGAACTTTGTAGAGTTCTTCCACCGGATTATCGACCGGTTTGAAATGGCGAAAGAACAAAATGTAAGCTTTAAAAGGTCATTGCCTTCTCATGCTATTTTTGTTGAAATTGACGAGGATAAGATGACACAAGTTCTTTATAATATTATTTCGAATGCATTGAAATACTCTCCTGAAGGCGGTTTAGTTACTTTCTCGATTACTGAAGAGGAAGAAAGAATGATTGTTAGCATCACAGATGAGGGTGTGGGGATTCCAAAAGAGAATATAGGGAAGATTTTTGACCGCTTTTATCGAGTTGATAAAGCAAGAACCCGAAAGTTGGGCGGTACGGGTCTAGGACTGGCAATAGCAAAAGAAATGGTCTTAGCTCACGATGGTGCTATCTGGGCAAAAAGTGAAGAGGGGAAAGGGACAGAAATATCCTTTTCACTACCGTACGAACAAACTGAAGAGGATGAATGGTCATGAAATATGAAAATATTAAATCAATAATCCTAACCGTTCTCATCTTGATTAGTATCGTGTTAACCTGGAGTCTTTGGACGTTCCAGCCGAATTATGACACGATGGAAAGCAGTAATTATGTTGCTGAAATTTCAGTTAGTGAAAAACAAGAATTGCATAAGATTATTCGACCTGATTTAGCTTTATTCCATATAAAAGATAGACACCACGGGACCACTAATAGTGAGGACCTTTCGCAAATTATGAAGGAGATCAGAAGCTGGTCGTTTTATGATGTGAAAAATGTATCGGACCGGGTAGAAAACATCAAAGAACTTATGCATGGCAGCGGTAATGTTGAAATTGTTTTTCCTGGAGAGATTCCGATTGAGCTTTACCGAGGTGTCTTAAAATTTGAAGAGAAAAAGATCCCTTCTTTTAACTTTAACCGTATTATTATCAATGTGGACCACGTCGATAAAGAAAATGGGACTGTTTATTTTGTCTCTACTGAATCAAACCAAGTATACATGAGTCATATTTCTACGCCATATATCAACGAGTTTAATCGCAGTCATTTTAAGAATGCAAATGCTTTTCCACCATATTTCCCATTTGAAGCGACTTCTCAGCGGACCATATTTATTCCTGAGGGGGAGCAGGAAATGTTAGTGTATAAATATCTGCCGGCTGTTCTAAATTCAGAGGAATTTAAAGAAGCACTATTTAGTGACCCAGGCTTTGTACAAAAAAGCCCAGTCCCAAACGGTGAAGAATATACAGATGTATCTAGTAAAATGACCGTCGATAATGAAACTAATATGCTGCTATATGTGAATCCAACGGTTGAAAGTAAGTACTATGCCAGTACTTATGATCTTGTTAAGCGGAGTATCGATTTTATTAATGAACATGGCGGATGGACAGACCCTTACCGTTATGTCGCAAAAGATGAGTATAATCAGGCTGTTACTTTTCGATTATACAGTTTAGATGGTATCCCTGTCTTCAATGAAAGAGGATTATCGGAAATTGAAGAGGTATGGGGCAGAGATGAAATTAGTAAGTATGAAAGACCCAATATCTCGCTAGAGCTTCCATTACTTTCAGAAATGCAATATATCACGCTGCCTTCTGGCTCAAGAGTTTTGGAGTTTTTACAAAGCCGTAATGACTTTAAGCCAGAATTATTAGAGAAGCTGATATTAGGCTATAGGATGGAACGGGATAAAGATGCAAATCAAGTGATTCACTTAGAGCCCGCTTGGTTCTACCTTTACGATCAATCATGGGGACAAATCACGGACGAAGACCTAGGGGGATTGTTACGTGGATTGGAGTAAAATTAAAACCATTTTCATCATCACTTTTTTGATTTTAGATGTTTATCTGCTATTTCAGTTCATGAAAATAAGAGATGCAAATAAGTATGAATATGTTACGGAAGCTTCCATTGAGGAAAAGCTGAAGGTAGATGAAATTCAAATTGAGGAACTGCCTAAGGCAACGACTAAGCATCCATATCTAAGTGCAAAACCAGTAACCTTTACGAAAAGTGATCTTGCTAAGTTAAAAGGCCAAACCGCTTTAATAAAGGAACCTACTGCGGTTTTACAAATGGAACTTGAAAAGCCTGTGCAGCTTAGTTTGAAGTTTGAGCCATCAGAGCTTTCTGCTTTTATTAAAGAAAATATTATCAATGGTGATCAGTATCAGTTTTGGGAAATGAACGAGCAAGAGAATACGATTACCTACTTCCAACAATATGAATATATGACCCTTTATAAAAATATCAGCGGCATGCTTACCTTTCATCTCAATAGTGATAACCAAATCGTTTCCTACGAGCAAACCTACTTAGGGGAAATTGAAAAGCAGGCGGCTAAAGGAGACATTCTATCTCCTCTTAAAGCAATTGAAACCTTGCATCAAAAAGGGGAGCTGAAGCCGAAAAGTAAGATTACCAAAATTGAACTTGGATACTCTACCTTGATTCAACTGGCGGCTTCACAAGCACTCGCACCTACTTGGCGCTTTGTCGTCGATGATGAAGAGAGTCTATTTGTGAATGCATTTGAAGGACAGATTATTCAATTTGACAGCAAGGAAAAAACGGACGTGGAGTGAAAAAAATGTGTCTTAGATATAGCATTTTAGCTAGTGGGAGTACGGGGAATTCTTTATACGTAGAGTCAGATGAGCACTCCTTTCTTGTTGACGCCGGTTTTAGCGGAAAGCAAATGGAGTCTCTTTTTCAACAAATTGACCGTGATATTAGCAAGCTGTCAGGTATTTTCGTGACGCATGAACATAGCGATCATATAAAGGGAATTGGAGTTTTAGCTCGTAAGTATAAGCTCCCAGTGTATGCAAATGAAAAAACATGGCAGGCAATGGACAGGTTGGTTGGCGAGATTCCTACAGAGCAAAAGTTTATTTTTCAAACTGAAACAGTTAAAAGCTTTGGCAGCACTGATATTGAATCCTTCGGAGTATCGCATGATGCGGCAGAGCCAATGTTTTATGTTTTTCACCATTCTGGGAAAAAAATCGTGCTCATTACTGATACGGGCTATGTAAGTGACCGGATGAAGGGGATCATTTCGAATGCCGATACCTATATCTTCGAGTCAAACCATGATGTTCAGATGCTGAGAATGGGACGATATCCTTGGAATATAAAACGGCGGATTCTTAGTGACCTCGGCCATGTTTCCAACGAAGATGCGGCAGTTGCAATGAGTGATGTAATCGGTGATAAAACGAAGAAAATCTATCTTGCCCATTTAAGTATGGATAACAATATGAAAGACTTAGCAAAAATGGCGGTCACTCAAACGCTTCAAAGCCAGGGTATTATTGTTGGAGAACAATTTGACCTATATGATACCGATCCGAAAATACCGACCGTTTTAACAGCAGTCTAATAGATAATATAAGAGTAAAGAGCCTTCGGGCATCTTTACTCTTTTTTAATTTCAGGAAAGCCTAACTTAATCAAAAAGTGAACAAATTGGTAAGCTTTTCAAGAATAGTTGTTATTTTTTATAAATTTCTGATTGAAAGAGTATAATCATTAGTATAAGGCAAAATAGGTTTTAGCAGCTTTTTTTAAGGGAGGCATGGTGAAATGGGATACTATGATGATCACTCACCGGGGCGACAGAAGGAGCAAAAAGGTAATCGAGGTGGATTTTTTCTAGCTAGTATTGTAGGTGCTATATTAGGTGCCATGTTGGTAGTTATATCAATTCCGTCATTGTCTAATCAAGGCTTTCTACCCTACAATGTTCAGCCAAACCAAAGTCCTGCCGCAGGAACGAACAACCAAGAAGGTACCATCCGACAAATCGGCTATGACGTAAATACGGACATCACAGCGGCAATCGATAAAGCGGCGGACGCAGTAGTTGGAATAAATAATATTCAAACTACTAACTTTTGGTCAGATGGAGAAAATGCTCAGGCAGCTGGTACAGGGTCTGGTGTCATTTATAAGAAAACAGGGGATAAAGCCTATGTGGTGACAAACCAGCACGTTGTGGAAGGTGCAACCCAGCTAGAAGTAACGTTAAATGACGGAACAAAGATACCAGCCAAACTACTGGGCGGAGATGTTTGGACTGATTTAGCGGTTCTAGAAATAGATGCAGGTCATGTGACAAAGGTTGCTGAGTTTGGCAACTCCGATGTTCTGAAAATGGGTGAGCCAGTAATGGCAATAGGGAACCCACTTGGAACAACCTTCTCAGGTTCAGTGACGCAGGGAATTATCTCCGGAATCAACCGGACCATTCCAGTTGATATTAACATGGATGGACTAATCGATTGGCAGGCAGAGGTATTGCAGACAGATGCCGCGATTAACCCTGGTAATAGTGGAGGAGCCTTAGTTAATATTGCGGGACAAGTGATCGGGATTAATTCGATGAAAATTGCACAAGAAGCAGTCGAGGGAATTGGCCTTTCGATTCCGATTAATTATGCATACCCAATTATTAATGATTTAGAGCAGCACGGTGCTGTAAGACGCCCATATATGGGAGTTGATTTGAAATCAGTTTCCGAAATACCAGGTTATTATCAAGAGGAGGCTCTTAAACTTCCGCGTGAAGTAACGTACGGAGTGGCCCTTCGTCAAGTTGTGCCAAACTCGCCAGCACAGCAGGCTGGATTAAAAGAGCTAGATGTAATCGTTGAGATGGATGGCGAGAAAATTGAAGACGTCATTGCTTTACGAAAGCATTTGTATCAAAAGAAGAAAATTGGCGACAGGATGGAAGTAAAATTCTATCGTGAAGGTAAGCTAATGGAAACGACGATGACATTGGGGCAAGATCAATCATAAGTTCGAATGTAAGCAGAAAGGAATCATTTCCTTTCTGCTTTTTTGTGGTATAGTATGGTACTGTATTTACTGTATGCAGGCTGTGTTTGAAGTAAATAATAAGGGTAAATAGATGTGATAGGAGGGTGATTTGGTTTGATTTATTGTTGTGATGAACATGTTGACCTTGCCCTAGATTCAGTTGTAGATGAATTTGAAACCTTTCCGATTTTATCAAAAGTGGGTGTGGATAACTTATCAACAGGCTGTGAATATTGCTCAAATGCAGCAACATATATTGTGGCGAACAAATGATTCCATACAAGATGTGGATAAAAATTGTGGACATGTGGATAACTTCTGTGGATATCTTGTTTGTAAGCTGTTTGTAATCAAAAAAAGAGGGTTGTGGATTGTGAATATCTCAATTGTCACGGTTGGCAAATTAAAAGAAAAATACTTAAAACAGGGAATTGATGAATATTTAAAGAGGCTCTCTGCTTATGCGAAGGTGGATATTTTGGAGGTTGCAGATGAAAAGGCACCTGAAGTATTAAGTGAAGCCGAAATGATTCAAGTGAAGCAAAAAGAGGGAGAAAGAATCTTAGCGAAGATTAGCCAGGATACATATGTGATTGCTCTAGCGATTCAGGGAAAAATGCAGTCGTCAGAGGAACTAGCAGAATCAATAGACAAACTGGCCACTTACGGTAAAAGTAAAATTGCTTTTGTCATCGGAGGATCGTTAGGACTGAGTGACGACGTAATAAAAAGATCGAATGAGCAGCTCTCGTTTTCGAAAATGACCTTTCCGCACCAGCTAATGAAGTTAATATTGGTCGAGCAAATATATCGAGCATTTCGGATTAATCGTGGAGAACCTTACCATAAGTAACGGCGAAATTTTTACTCAAGCAATATAAGACAAGAATTATGAAGTCATGTAAAACAATACTGGGACAGAAGAAGAGATGAAAAAAATCCTTCTTCTGTTTTTTTTAATTTAATATGTTTTGAAATTTAAATTGAGGATTGATTACTACTACAAAAATCTTATCAGTTCCAGTAAAATGGAAAAAAAGTAAAATGCTCTTCTCTATCACTCATGTTATAATTATTTAGTAGAGAAATGTGATATAATAGTAAATTTTCATTAAAACAAGATAATTTTTATATTATTTAGCTTTTTAGGGGGATAAAAATGGCTATAAAAAAATCAGAATTATATAGTTCACTTTGGTCAAGTTGTGATGAATTAAGGGGAGGAATGGATGCCAGTCAGTACAAGGATTATGTACTAGTAATGCTATTTATAAAGTACATCAGTGATAAATATGCTGATGAACCATTTGCACCTATTACAATACCAAATGGCTCAAGTTTTAAAGATATGGTTGCATTAAAAGGTAAGCCAACTATTGGTGACGATATAAATAAGAAAATAATTGGCCCGATTGCAGATGCAAATAAGTTAACCGACATGCCAGACTTTAATGATGTAACAAAACTAGGAAGCGGTAAAGAGATGGTTGATCGCCTTACCAATCTTATTGCAATTTTTGAACGTAAAGAACTAGATTTTAGTAAGAATCGTGCTGATGGTGATGATATTTTAGGTGATGCTTATGAGTATTTAATGCGCCATTTTGCTACAGAAAGTGGAAAGAGTAAAGGTCAATTTTATACTCCTGCAGAAGTAAGTAGGATAATGGCAAAGATCATAGGTATTAATAGTTCAAATAGTAGTGTGTCTACAACAGCTTACGATCCAACTTGTGGATCAGGTTCTTTACTATTAAAAGTATCAGATGAAGCTGAAAAGAGTATTTCACTTTATGGACAAGAGAAAGATTCAGCAACATCAGGGTTAGCACGAATGAATATGATATTGCACAATAATCCTTTAGCAGAAATTAAGCAGGGAAACACTCTCGCAAATCCACTTTTTCTTGATGAGGAAAAAAATATTAAAACCTTTGACTACGTCGTTGCCAATCCGCCATTCAGTGATAAAAGATGGGGAAATGGGGTTGATCCAGATGGAGACCCTTATGGTAGATTTAAAGATTATGGGGTACCACCGGAGAAAAATGGTGATTTTGCTTATTTATTGCATATAATTCGTTCATTAAAAAGTAAGGGTAAAGGTGCATGTATCTTACCTCTTGGAGTTCTGTTCAGAGGCAATGCTGAAGCAGAAATAAGAAAGAATATAGTTAAAAAAGGATATATCAAAGGAATAATTGGGTTACCAGCCAACCTATTTTATGGAACAGGTATTCCGGCTTGTATCATTGTACTAGACAAGGAAAATGCAGCAAGTCGTAGGGGAATATTTATGATAGATGCTGGCAAAGGATTTATGAAAGATGGAAATAAAAATCGATTACGTAGTATGGATATTCACAAAATTGTGGACGTATTTAATAGACAATTAGAAATTGAGAAATATTCAAAGATGGTAAACTTTGAAGATATTGAGAAAAATGAGTACAACCTTAATATTACTCGTTTTATTGAAAGTCAAGAAAATGAAGATATTCAAGATATAGAGGCTCATCTATTGGGTGATATTCCTAATTTGGATGTTGAAGCGTTAAACGAGTATTGGGATGTATATCCAAATCTTAGAAATTCACTTTTCAGTAGGAGTGCTCGGAATAAATATTCTTCCTTGAAAGTAAATAAGAATGAGATAAAGCAGACTATTTTAAATCATCCAGAATTTATTAGTTATACATCTGAGATGAACACGCTTTTTTCTGCATGGAAAGAGAAAAGTACAAATATGCTCAAAGGACTAAATCAAGGGATAAAGCCGAAAAAAGTGATAATTGATTTGTCTGAAAGTCTTCTATATCAATATAGTAAGGAAAAGCTTATTTCTAAATACGACGTCTATCAACACCTTATGGACTTTTGGGATGAAGTAATGCAAGATGATTGCTATTTAATTTCAGCAGATGGTTGGTCTGCAAAAACATACAGAATATTAGTTGAAAATAAGCAGAAGAAAATGGTGGATAAGGGTTGGACATGTGATTTAATTCCAAAGGAACTTGTTATAAACCGTTATTTCATAAAGGAAAAAGAACATATTGAATCCCTAGAGATTGATTCTGAAAATTTGGTTGATCAACTTGCAGAATTAGAAGAAGAACATAGTGGTGAAGAAGGTGTCTTCTCTGAAATTGACAAGTTGAATAAAGGAAATATTCAGGAAAGGTTAAAACAAGTACAAAAAGACAAAGATGCACAAGAGGAAATTAACATTTTGAAGGAATATCTTAACTTATTGGACCAACTTTCTAAAACAAATAAAAAAATTAAAGATGCAAAAACTGAATTGGATAATAAGCTATATGATAAATATCCAACTTTAACTGAAGATGAAATAAAAACATTAGTAGTAGAAGATAAGTGGATGGTTACAATTGAAAAGGATATTTACTCTGAACTAGAGAGAATAACTCATCGGTTAACAGAGAGAATAAGTGATCTTTCAAATCGTTATGAAACTCCGATGCCTCAGCAAATTGAAGAGGTTAAGGAATTGGAAAATAAGGTACATGCACATCTTGAAAGGATGGGGTATGTGTGGAATTAACAATAGGATATAAAAATTCTGAGGTAGGGGTAATTCCTGAAGACTGGGTAGTACTACGATTAGAGGAAATTGTATCTTTTACAAACGGCAAGGCACATGAGCAATTTATTGATAAAGACGGTAGCTACATTGTTGTAAATTCAAAGTTTATAGCTTCAGATGGGGAAATATATAAAAAAGCTTCTGTTGATTTGTGTTCTTTAAATGCTGGGGATATTACAATGGTAATGAGTGATGTACCAAATGGTAAAGCATTAGCAAAATGTTTTCTTATACCTGAATCTAATAAGTATGTCCTAAATCAGCGGATTTGTTCATTAAGAAGCAATAGTGTGTATAT
The DNA here is from genome assembly GCA_040797825.1 of Thermotaleaceae bacterium. Lineage (GTDB taxonomy): Bacteria > Bacillota > Clostridia > Peptostreptococcales > Thermotaleaceae > Geosporobacter. The sequence continues at coordinate 13,252 of JBFNEZ010000021.1, forward strand.
TAAATATTTATTATTTATTCTAAATAGAAATAAATACTATTTAGCATTTGATAGTGGAACTGGACAAACTAACTTAAAAAAATCAGATGTATTAAAATGTCCTGTACCAATTCCACCGACAATTGAAGAGCAAATGGCAATTGCTGATGCTATTTCAGATGTGGACTCATTAATACATTCACTAGAAAAGTTAATTACAAAAAAACTTGCAATTAAACAAGGAGCACTACAGGATCTAATTAAGCCAAAAGATGGTTGGTCGGTAAAAAAATTGGGAGATATCTTAAAGATTGGTCACGGAAGAGGCCAAAAAGAAGTAGAAGATACAAATGGAGAGTTCCCAATTTTAGGTTCGGGTGGGGTAATAGGCAAAGCTAATAAATACCTCTATAATAAACCTTCTGTCCTAATAGGTAGAAAAGGAACGATAGACGAGCCTCAATACATGGATAAACCTTTTTGGACTATTGATACGTTATTCTATACGGAGATATTTGAGCCAAACAATGCAAAATATATCTTTTATCAATTTAATTTAATTGACTGGTATTTTTATAACGAAGCTTCAGGTGTACCAAGTCTTAATGCACGAACTATAGAGAATATTGAAATATCAATCCCAAGTTCAGATGAACAAACTAGAATAGCCCAAATTTTAACAGATATGGATACGGAAATTGCTGCACTTGAGGCAAAGTTAGATAAATACAAAAATATTAAACAAGGCTTGCTGCAGAATCTATTGACGGGAAGGATAAGGCTGGTATGAGTACTGTAGGGCAAAGAGAACGGGTAACACAGAAACGAATTGTTAAATTATTCAGTGAAGAACTAGGTTATAAGTACCTTGGTAATTGGGAAGAGCGTACTAATAACAGTAATATTGAAGAGCATTTGTTGATGGACTTCCTTTCAAGAAAAGGTTATAACCTTAACCTAATTAACAAAGCCCTACATGAGCTAAGGATAGCAGCAAACAATTATAATGAAAGTCTTTATTCTAATAATAAAAACGTATATAGATTACTTCGCTATGGTGTACAAGTTAAGGCTGATGTAAGTGAAAATTATGAAACTGTTTACCTCATTGATTGGGAGCGGGCTGAAAACAATGACTTTTACATTGCTGAAGAAGTAACAGTGTATGGTAATCAAGAAAAACGCCCTGATATTGTGTTATATGTAAACGGAATTGCTATAGGTGTTCTAGAACTTAAGCGTAGTACTATTTCTATTGGTGATGGTATTCGTCAGAGTATTGTAAACCAAAAGAAGGAGTTTATTGGTCAATTCTTTTCGACTATACAGTTTGTATTTGCAGGAAATGACACAGAAGGTTTACGCTATGGTACTATTGGCACAGCTGAAAAGTTCTTTCTTAATTGGAAGGAAGATTTAAAAGATATTAGCCGATTACAGATTGACAAATACCTTCTAAAAATGTGTAACAAGAAGCGCATCATTGAGCTGATGTATGATTTTGTACTATTTGATGGTGGGATAAAAAAACTACCTAGGGTTCATCAGTATTTTGGTATTAAAGCGGCTCAAGAACATGTTCGTAAACGAGAAGGTGGCATAATCTGGCATACTCAAGGTAGTGGTAAAAGTATTGTAATGGTGCTACTTGCAAAATGGATATTAGAGAATAATGCTAATGCACGTGTTGCCATTATTACTGACCGTGATGAGCTCGATAAGCAAATTGAACGGGTCTTTAATGATGCCGGTGAGTCAATAAAACGAACCTCTAGCGGGAAAGACTTAATGGCACAACTTTCACAGGCAACCCCAAGATTGATCTGCTCGCTCGTTCATAAGTTTGGCAAGAAGGATGTAGAGAATTTTGAGGAGTTTATTAAGGAATTAGAAAGTAGTCCCTCTCTAGCGGTTGGTGAATTGTTCGTATTTGTAGATGAGTGCCACCGTACCCAAAGTGGGAAATTACACCGTGTAATGAAAGCTATGCTACCTAATGCAGTATTTATTGGATTTACTGGTACACCGTTATTAAAAAAGGATAAAAAGACTAGTCTAGAGGTTTTCGGAAAATACATCCATACCTATAAATTCAATGAAGCTGTTGAAGACGAAGTAGTCTTGGATTTGTTATACGAAGCTCGTGATATTGATCAGAAACTTTCTTCTCCTCAGAGAGTAGATGCCTGGTTTGAAAGTAAAACAAGAGGTTTGAATGACTTTCAAAAAGCAGAGTTGAGGAAAAAATGGGGGACAATGCAAAAAGTTTTAAGTTCCCGTTCAAGGATGGACAAGGTTGTTACTGATATTATTTTTGACTTTAGTGTAAAACAAAGACTAAGTTCAGAGAGAGGAAATGCTATACTTGTAGCTGCTAATATATTCGAAGCGTGTCGTTATTTTGATTTATTTCAACAAACATCTTTGAAAGGTAAGAGTGCAGTTGTTACCTCGTATAATCCAAGTACAAGAGATATTACCACTGAAGATACTGGGGCAAATACTGAAACTGAGAAGGAATATATCTATAAGATCTACACAGACCTGTTAGAGAATATTAGTGCAAATCCCGGAAAGACCAAAACAGAGACATATGAAGATGCTGTTAAGGAGAAGTTTCTTAAAGAGCCTTCCAACATGCGACTTTTAATTGTAGTTGATAAATTATTAACGGGATTTGATGCACCAAGTTGTACGTACCTTTATATTGACAAATCTATGCAGGATCATGGATTATTTCAGGCAATATGTCGAGTAAATAGACTGGATACAGAAGATAAACAGTTCGGATACATTGTTGACTATAAGGATCTCTTTAAAAAGGTTGAAAATGCTGTTGCCGTATATACTTCAGAGCTGGATTATGAAGGCTTTGAAAAGGAAGACTGTGATATCTTATTACAAGATAGACTCAAAAAAGGTCGAGAGCGCCTTGATGATACCATTGAATATTTAGCTTTACTGTGTGAACCTGTAGAAATACCTAAAGGAACCCTGGAATATATCAGATATTTTTGTGGTAACACAGAGATTCCAGAAGAATTGAAAGCAAGGGAAGTCCAAAGAACAGCATTGTATAAAGGAACGGTTGCGTTAATTCGTGCTCATGCTAATATTTCTGATGATATGGAAGCGGCAGGTTATTCATTAGCAGAGATTAATGAAATTAAAGATTTATTAGATTTTTATTTAAAACTTCGTGAAGAAATAAAAAGAGCAAGTGGCGAAACTATTGATCTTAAACCATATGAAGCTGATATGCGTCATTTGATTGACAACTACATTCAAGCGGAAGATTCTCAAGTTATATCAACTTTTGGTGAAATGCCACTTATTGAACTTATTGTAAAATCAGGAATAGCAGATGCTGTTGATAAATTACCAAATGGTATTAAGGGAAATAAGGAAGCAGTTGCCGAAACAATTGAGAACAATGTAAGAAGTAAAATTATAAAGGATCATTTAATTGATCCGGCCTTCTTTGAAGAAATGTCTGCATTACTTAGTACAATCATAACAGAGCGTAAAGAAAAGGCTATTAGTTATGAAGAATACTTAAAGAAGATTGCAGAGTTAGCAAAAAAAGTACAAAAGGGGAAAAATGACAACACCCCAGATGATTTAAAAACACCTGCAATGAGAGTCCTCTATAACAATTTAGGGCAAGATAAAGATAAAGCCATTGCCGTCCATGAAAGTATTCTAAAATGTAGACCTGATGGCTGGAGGGGAAATCCCGCTAAAGAGATGGTTATTAAGCGATCATTATATGAAATTTTCAAGGATGTAGATGAAGTGGAAAGAGTATTCTTAATCATAGAACAACAGAGTGAGTATTAGTATGGAACAATTAAAGTTTGGAGATATCACCATAGAGGTTGAACAGAAGGATATTAAAAATATCCATTTAAGTGTACACCCTCCATTAGGAAGAGTTCGTATTGCAGCCCCTTCTAGAATGGATTTTGATACTATAAGGGTTTATGCTCTCTCAAAACTTAATTGGATAAAAAAAGAACAGCTTAAATTTAAGAATCAGGACAGAGAAGAACAAAGAGAATTCCTTAATAGAGAAAGCCATTACTATAAAGGGAAACGATACTTGTTAAAAATAATAGAGATTGATTCACCACCAAAAGTGGAATTGAAGTACAGTACACTGGTCCTTTATATCCGTCCTAAAACATCGTTAGAAAAGAGACAAGCTATTTTAGATAAATGGTACCGTGCACAGTTAAAAAAGGATCTACCATCGCTTATTGAAAAATGGGAAAACAAGTTAAATGTCAAAGTGGATGAGTTCAGAATTAAGAAAATGAAAACCAAGTGGGGAACTTGTAATCGTGAAGCTAAGAGGATTTGGATCAATTTAGAGTTGGCTAAAAAACCTCCGGAATGCTTAGAATATATCGTAGTTCATGAAATGGTGCATTTATTGGAAAGAAATCATAATGACAGATTTATTTCATTTATGAATAAAAATTTACCAAAATGGCGTTTTTATAAAGATGAATTAAACAGATTACCTTTAAGGCATGAAAATTGGAATTAATATCACCATAGATAAAAGCCTAAAAAATCATTTTATAGCTTATAAAAACCGAATCAAGCAATTATTCAGATATATATTATATATGAGATTATATATTCTAATTGACGGCTTCAATCTCTTAATGGGATTGAAGCCGTTTTATATTGAGGAGGAATACGAATGAGTTATAAAATTGTAAAGCAAGAGCAACTAAAATTATTTGAACAATCACTTCCATCAAAGTCAGCTGCAAAAAGAGTCAATATCGTCAGTTTAAAAGTTGTAAAGGAAACCAGCTTTCTGTACCCAGAAAGAAATGTAAAATCTCCAGAAGATGCTTACAGGCTACTAAAACAGTTCTTAGTAGAAGCTGACCGTGAGTACTTCTTAGTTGTATGTTTAGACACTAAGAACCAACCAACGGCCATTAATGTGTGTCATATGGGAAGTTTAAACGCTAGTATCGTTCATCCTAGGGAGGTTCTAAAGCCTGCTATTCTATCAAACTCTGCATCGATAATTGTTGCCCATAATCATCCAAGTAATGTGCGCCTGCAAGGTGCGTAATTTTAGTGATTTCTTTTGAAATCTAGAACTCCTTACAATGTTCTATGGTCAGCATCTTACCTTGAGGGGAAACCCATAGAGGGAACAGAGCATGATGTGAAAAGGAGAAAAGACGACAAAACTATCCAACGTCGAGTCAGTTCTTCAGACCAAGTGATGCACGGTAAAAGCTAAACTGCTTGAATCCTAGACGAATGAGCGATGGGTGCGCCATTGTCTACGATAGTTAACAGGCAATGAGGACAAAATGGGAGACGTATCGCCAGAGCGTCTGTTGGAAATCGCTGCTTTCCTGTCCATAGTAGGGTTTGTCCTTCAATCCTCCACTAGAGGAAACCGTCGAAAGGGATACCTAATCATCACATTCCTAAAATTATGTATAATGCAGGGATTACCTAAGTGCAAGTGCCAAAAGGCTATTAGACATAGGTCTATGAAAATTGCATATGGTAACGGAGTCTCCATAGTACCCAACGTTTGCTTGTAATGAGTTTAGCAGGGGGAAGGGAGACAGGTTGATGTTAACGTCAATGAAAAAGGAGTCATGAATATGGCGACAAATCCATTTCGACAATTGGACGTTATAAGGAATGCTTCCAAAGAAGGAAAGATAGTAACGGATTGTTATCGGCTCATGTATAAGAGAGATTTATGGATTAAAGCATATGCAAAGCTGTACCCAAATTCAGGTAACCTGACAAAAGGAACATCAAAAGACACAATCGACGGATTCAGCTTACAAAAGATTGATGAAATTATTGAAGAACTCAAAGCTGGAACATTCCGTTTTGCACCCGTGAGAAGGGTTTATATTCCTAAAGCAAATGGCAAAAAGAGACCCCTAGGAGTTCCTAACTTTAAGGATAAGATAGTACAGGAAGTTATGAGAATGGTTTTAGAGAACGTATATGAACCGACATTCTCAGATAATTCCCATGGATTCAGAGAAGGCAGAAGTTGTCATACTGCTCTCTCACAAATAAAGAACACGTGGAAAGGTCTAACATGGTGTATCGAAGGTGACATAAAGGAGTTCTTCGATAACATTGACCATTCAGTACTAATAAAGCTTATTTCAAGAAAAATCAATGATTCGCGTTTCCTACTTCTTATTCACAATGCACTTTCCAGTGGTGTTATGGAAAAATGGACTTTTCATAAAACATACAGCGGAACACCACAGGGCGGAATCATTTCCCCTTTATTAGCCAACATATACCTTCACGAATTTGACAAGTTCATAGAGAAACAAATAGAAAAGTTCGATAAAGGGAAATTGAGAGAGAGAAACAAAGACTACACAAAAATTCGCTCAGATATTAGAACAAAATCTAAGAAAGTTGAAAGACTGGATAAAAGAAATGGACATATAGACTGGAATGGCCGAGGGGAGTTAATTCTAAACATACAAGAACTAAAACAAAAGCAAATAGAAATACCCTCAGTTGACCTCATGGATCAGAATTATCAAAGAATGAAATATGTCCGTTATGCTGACGATTTTATTGTAGGAATAGCTGGCTCTAAACAAAGTGTGCTGAATACAAAGGAAACAATCAAAAATTTTCTCAAAGAGGAACTTCTTCTTGACCTATCTGATGAAAAGACACGTATAACGCATTTGGAAAATCCAATTCCCTTTCTTGGATATGAATTTTGCAGATGGAATGAGATCAAGGTTACTAGGGTTTTATACAAAAATCAAAAACATCCGCTGAAAAAGAGGACTCTTTCAGGGGCAATCAAACTAGAAATACCTGAAAAGAAATTAAAAGCATTTGCTATAACAAACGGATATGGAAATTTAGACAACTTTAAAATTATACACCGAGCCAAACTTATAAATAATTCGGAGTTAGAAATCCTTTATACCTATAATGCTGAGCTAAGAGGTATTGCAAACTACTACAAGTTGGCTAATAATTATCATCATCTCGATAAGTTATTTTATTTAGCTGAAAGTAGTTTTATAAAAACCATTGCTAATAAACGAAGAAGCACCTCTATGAAAGTAGCCTCAAGCATGAGAACTCATAAACAAGGAGTATTATGCTTGGTTAGAAAGGATACTAATGGCAATGAAAAACTTCACCAATTTGTGAAGCTTAAAGACTTGCCGAAACACAAAGGGGCCATAAAAGCTGACATACCTGAAACGGATGTATTTATTAATACATTGAAATATTCAGGAAGAACAGAATTTGAGCAGCGTTTATTAGCTAACAAATGTGAAGCGTGCGGTACTACAGAAGGTGTGATGGAAGTCCATCATGTCAGAAAATTAAAGGACTTGAAGGATAAAAAGCATTTAACATATTTGGACAAGAAGATGATTGAACGGAACCGAAAAACCCTTGTCCTTTGTTACAAATGCCATCACGACCATCACGAGAAGCAAATTCCGATTAATCAACTGGCGAGCCGTATACGCTGAAAGGTGTACGTACGGTTCTGAGGGGGGGACTGTGAGACCTACTTTGGGAACAAAGTAAGGCGCATGCTCCCTACCCTACGATCCTACACCAAGTAAGGAAGATATTGAAGTGACCAAGAGGCTAGTAGAGGCTGGTAAGATTATAGGGATTGAGGTGTTGGATCACTTGATTGTTTGTGCTGATAAATTTGTATCTCTAAAAGAAAAAGGATATGTCTGAAGGAGTGGTAGGATTATGGAGAGTATTCAGCTTTTCACGAAATTTATGGGCCAACACAGTGATACTGTTATAGATGAAAGGAAAATCAGTTTCGAATCAACAGAATTGTACCAAGACGAGGTTGATGAAAAACTTATACCGATTAAGCACTTAAAACAGCTACCCGATCCAATCCAATTTGATACTTTGCTTTATGAGGATGATAAAGGGAATGATTGGATTGCGGGTATAGTCGTCAATCCTGCAACTAATGAAAGAGAATATATCGTGTTAATTCATAATGGACAGCCTATAGAAAATGAATTTTTGTTATAGCTTGAAACCATACAATTTGAGCTTATGGAGGTAATAATATGCTGCCTAATTTACCTTGGAAAACGGCGGGAGGAAAGGTGTGTTGGGATACCCTAGAAACAAGGAATGGTTGGAAGTTACAGTGTAATATCTTTACAAACCATTTTAGAATTATTGACCCTGAAAATATACGACAAGCCTGGGGGTTGGATGAGCAGGAAATTAGAAGGACCTTTAACAAGTTTACTAATAGATTTGATTAATATAAAGTCGATCATTCATAGAATGACCGGCTTTATTTATTTGGAGGGGATCTCATGAAAACTATTAAATCAATTAATGACATCATTGAAATAAATTCAGATTATCCATTTCATTTTATGGAGCATTTAAAGCAGGAATTTATGGAATTGTATGAGGTTTTAGGGGATGGTGAGAAGCTATTCGAACTTAATGTACCTACAGAATTAGCATTTTGTGTGCTCCAGAAGAGTGATGGAGTAAAGGGACTTTCTGGAAGCCCTTTTGATTTAGAGTTCGTGGAAAGGTTTCACGTGGAACAAGTCACATTTTACCGTATTGGAGTCAGATTTAATGATGAGGTAGCAATATATTATTCCTTAAAAGGTTTGCATTCACAGGAGGATGAGGATTGGCTTGAGGTGCAATCTGAATGGGCAGAAGGGAAGGCTGGCGATGTTTGAAAAGGAAAAGAATAGATTTGTTACCAGATCAGTTGATAGTGAAGTACCAATCGAAATCCAAGTATTAATTTGGAATTTTATAGATGAATTAAAAGAAAAGCGTCAGTTAGAAATGGATTACTTGCAAGTATTTCAGTTAAAAGTCCAAGATGGGGTTCAAGTAATAATTAACACTCAAGAAGAGCGGTTAAAAGAGGATTGTATTAAAGTAACTTTATCAAAAAGTCAAATGCTAACAACTAGAATCTGGGTTATAGATGATGGAAACTATTCAACTATGCTATTTCCATCTGATTACTAAGAAAATGGGGGTCATATTAAGTTGAATCCAATTTTAAATGTCATAATTATAGAGATTGCTAAAGTAATAATTGAAGTACTTAAGCGCAAGTAGGTGATATTAAAAAAAGAGACAAAATAGCTTTCTCAGGTCTCTTTTTTTCTATGATCCATTACCTCAGGGGCTAAAGAACAATTGAAAAACGTACATGGCTATGCTTTTGCTTTGGAAAAGCATTAGCCCCTCCTGAATCATTATCAGAAGGGGCTAGGTTTAAAAAATGCTGTTGAGTGCTTTCGTTAAAATTTAATTCAATCTTTTCAATTTGCCGGTCCTTTACACATATACGTTTAACAATTAAATGCAAAAGGGCTTTAATTTTTTGTGAAGCTGCTTCTTTGAGTACCTTATCAAGTCTTTCAAGGATAGTTTTTACAAAACCATAGTCTATAGGCTGGCTATTTTCGTCACCGAGGTCCCATTCAATTTCTGATTTACGGGAGTATAAGGCATTTGTTTCCTCTTTTAGCTCATCTAATCGCTTAACGAGCATTTCCCTATCAATGGCATCTTCTTCATAAAGATCAAAATACTTCTTGCGCTTTGCTTCAAATTGACTAATCTTCTTTTCAATTTGCTGCAATTCATTTTTCAAAGGTAAGATACTAGATTTTTTTTGTTTATTAATATTTGAAACGATATCCTTCAATATTTTTGGATTATTTACTACCTCCTTTATACGATGATAGACGTATTGCTCGGCTTCATCGGCTCGAACACTGTTGGCATTGCATACATTGCTACCTTTACTTCTAAAATTCCCACAAGAATAGTAACGTCTTACGATCCTTTCACCGTTCTTATTTTTATTAATGGTACGACTAGATACCATTGCTGCATCACATTTTGGGCAACGTATTAATCCGGTTAAGGTATAGTTACCAACAAATTGTCTAGGAGATACTGACGATTTTTTTTGCTGTAATAGTTGAACTTTCTCCCATAAATCCTGTGGAACAATCGGTTCATGATTTCCATCAACGATTATAGGGTCCAAATTTTTACCTTTTCTCCTCCGTTCATTCCAATTTTCAAACCTGTTAAAGCGAATCTTACCTATATATACAGGGTTCGTGATTATTTCTTTTATAGCTGAGGTACTAAATGCATTGCCTCGCTTTGTTTTAAAGCCCTTATGGTTTAAATGATTTGCAATTGCCTTTAATCCCTTACCAGTAGCGTACAATTCAAATATATCTCTGACTATTGCCGCTTCCTCGGGAACAATTTCTAGCTTAGAATTATTCCGCTTTCGATCGAATGAAGATTGTGAACTGCGGTAGCCAAGGACAATGCCACCATTCCATTGTCCAGATCTGGCTCTTTCCTTCATGCCCATCTTTACATTATCAACGATCGTATTACGTTCTAGTTCACCGACTGCACCAAGCATTTGCAATGCAAATCTCCCCATGGGGGTTTCAGTCTCGAAATTCTCTGAGAAGCTACGAAAGGTAATCCCGTAACGATTAAGATCCTCCACAATTTTTAAAAGATCAATGGTTCGCCGACTAATTCTATTAATCTTCCAAACTAATACTTCATCAAATTCCTTATTTTTTGCATCTCGTAATAAACGCTGTAATTCAAGGCGACCATCCATTGATTTTCCACTTATTCCACGATCGACATACTCACTGTAAATTACCTTCTGATGCATTTTACAGTAGGTTCGTAAATTGTCCAGCTGAGCATCGATAGAAAATCCATGTTCAGCTTGTTCTTCTGTTGAAACACGAGCATATATTGCCACACGAATAACCTGGGACACTTCATTCACTCCTTCACCTTGGATAATAAAGATAAATTAATAAAAGCTAATATTAATTTTGATGCTGTAATGAATTAGACCCATCAGCGATAAGGGGTAGAATTTCAGGTTGGAAATAAATCTTTACGGATTCAAATTCTCGATCCTGATTAATCGTTACCTTTTCAATGAGACTTTTCACCAGGACTTTTTGCTGCTTCTCTGAAGCATTTGGCCATAGCTCCTCAAATTTTATTAGCACACTTTGTACCTCTTGAAATGACACCAGCTTCAAAATTAGTTGGCTTATTTCAAATTCAACTTGCTCCTTTTCCTTTAAGAGGGATGCTTCTTGTTCTTTGTAGGAGGAGATTCTATCAACAAATGTATCTTTGTCCATTACTTCATCTTCAAATAGTTTAAAGCACCTCTGTTTTTTACTCTTGGTTTCATTTAATTGCTTATTAATACTACCGATTTGCTTCTGTAGCATTTTTTGTTTTTCCTCAAGTGAAGAATTGATTCTGCTGACAATATCCTTCAATAGGCTTGGATGGTTAATAATATTCTTAAGCTTTGATAGGATTAATTGTTCAATTTTTTCAGCAGAAATGGAATTTGGCCTACAAACAGCAATACCTTTGTTTTGATATTGATTACAAATATAGTAGTGATAAGTAACCTTTTGCCCATTTTTTCGCTGTTGTGTAGTATTGAAGGGAATCATACTACTGTCGCAAATTGGACAACGAAGTATTGATGATAAAGGATAAAACCGTTCAATCACTTTTGATGGTTTCTTTTGATTATTCCTTAATCTTTCCTTAACCTTATTCCACAAATCCATTGAAATAATTGGTTCATGATGCCCTTCTACGGTTACATTTTGTTGTAGCGATGGCTCGAAATACTGTATGTTAGCGATATACACTGGGTTATTTAATATTTTTCTAATAGTGCTAATAGAAAAGGGCTTCTGATGTTTACTCTGAAATCCATTAATATTCAAGGAATTCACTATTGCTTTTAACCCTTTTCCTTCGGAATACATTAAGAAAATTGATCTTACAAGCTGAGCTTCTTCAGGAACGATATAGAGCTCTGTAGTTTTCCGTCTCTGAGATTGATAGGCAATTGTTCTGGTTTCATACCCTAGAATAGAAGCACCACAGTAAATACCTCTTTTATTTCGCTGATGTCGACCCATTTGTATATTTTCCGCAATTGTCTTTCTCTCCAGTTCACCAACGGCAGCCATCATTTGAAGGGTAAATTGGCCCAGGGGAGAGGAGAGATCAAATTGTTCCGAAATGCTTTGTAAAGATACTTGATGTCGCTTTAATTCTTCAGTGATTTCTAAAAGATCAATTACATTTCGGGCCAACCTATTAATCTTCCAAACCAATACTTTTTGAAATTTTCCAAGTTTAGCATCCTCTAGTAACCTTTGAAGTTCAGGTCGGTTTGAGGCTGATTTACCTGATAAACCATTATCGGTGTATATGTCATATATCCTCCAGCTATTTTGTTGAGAATATTCCTTTAACAGTTTACTTTGGGCAGGAACACTAAATCCGAATTCTGCCTGTTCTGAGGTACTGACACGTATATACAAAGCGACAAGCATTATATCCCTCCTTTCCATTAAAGGTCTAACATATAGACCTTTAATGAAACTATTTTTGCTTAGTATTCTCTTTCCTTTGCTCGTCTTCTTTTTCCGGTTTATTAGCTGCTTCTTTAACAAAATCAGCTAAAATATCAATGATAAGAGAATAGGTAGATTGATTAGCAGAAGATGTTGAATCCATGGATATTCCTCCTATCTAAGTTAATAATATATGCTTGATTATTTGGTTCCTTCGTATATAGAAACCTTTAGAATCCAAGAGAATCATCAGTACCGACAATATGGACAATACTGACGATGTTTTGGATTAAAAGTACCAAAAAATTACTCCTGTACTGGCCTTGATATTGAACTAGATAGCTTTTGAAACCTAGAGTTAGATATATTAACGATTTTCGAATCCCCACCATGACGAATATCAAAGGAAATACCAATAGATTTTAAGTTTGATAGAACCTCTTTTAAGCGGCGGCTTAAAATATTTGGTCCTTTAGGCCAGTATTTAGAGTGAGTATCAATTAACTCTCTTTCACTAACTTTATTTAATGCTTCAAGAAGTTGGGTTACAGACCCACTCCATGAAGATCGACTTCTCATTAATGCTTTAACAGCAGCTGCTACCGGATTTGATGAAATAGCCTCATCATTAGATTTATTTATGTTATTAAAGTAAGCTTCTAGAAAAACATCTCCACCCCAGCCAGCTGCTTCAGCGATAGCATATCCCCACCGAGTAAAGTCAGCCATTCGAGCTAATTTATCGAGATGGACATTAGGGTAAATAGCCATTGCTTTTGAAAGGATGCTTAATGCCCCACCTAAAATAGAAGGTTTATCCCTATCAAAGTTGGACCAGACCTCTCTTTCTTCTTTACGATCTGTTTCATCAATACGCTGTAAATCAAGAATTAGAGAACGATCTAGAAGATCAGACCGAGTTGCTACTACATTGATACCATTAAGTCCTACGCATCGCATAAAGGATAAAATTGTTTCCTCATCATCTGTAAATAAGGTACGTTTACTTATTCCTCCACCTGTGACAGCGGTACATAGTAAATCGCTTTTTTCAGCAGAAAGAGTATCCAGGTTATCAAAGCAGGGCATATAGTTTGATGAAAGGATTAGTGCTAAATCCTGGATGCTGTTTGGCATAGCTAATAAATCCCGAATGGCTGGATCAATAATCGAGCGGACCATTCGCATAGTCGTTGATTTAGCAGCCCCTTTTTCACCACTGAGAACTAAAATGGTGTGCGGGATATTTGGGACAAAGCAAGAAACAACATAAACCAAAAATAATATTTGCTCTTCACGATCCTTTAGTAGAACGTGGTTTAATAACAGTTCAATGTTACCCTCGAAGTTAGGTGTCAGTTGAGCTTTAGTATTTTTTGTACGGTAGAACAATAGGGGAGTGTCGCTTTGTATCGTGCAGCCATTAGATGTTACTTTGACGGTTTCCCAGCTATCATTTCCTAAATCGTAATAAAAGCTATTATTCTTTTCTGATACCCTAAGGTTTAGTGAATGCTGTTCACCTTCTAGCAGGGCCTTCATTTCTAAAACATTTAGAGCTTGATTCATTGCATCCGAAGAAGGGGGACGGCTTGTTTCTTCAAAGAATAGCTTTGTAAGCCACAGCTTAAATTTCTTGCTTTTTAGCTTAAGAATTTGATTGCCTTTAGCATTCATAATAGCTGCAAAGCATTCCTCTAACTCATTGGAAAAGTATTGTGCATTACTCGCCAGCCGAATTAATACACTTGCTTGCTTCTCCTCATTACCATCTTTGGAATCTAATTTATGATTGCTTCGCCAATTAGGCTCTAGCTTGTCTCTCAGGGTATTCCAATTTTCCTTTGAACAGCTATTATGATGGCAGCCGGCAGCAATCCCACCGTCATCAAATTTCATCACATAGGCACTTTTGTTCAAATGGCTCTCATTCCAGGGGCAGGAATGTAGTACATATTTTGTCGCTTTATTTTGCCATCGGCCTTTTGTATATACTAGGGTATGGCTATCAAGCCATGATTCTATATCCTGTACCGATTTGTTTGAGCTCTCACCCTTCTTTGAACGCTTTGTAGGAGCTTGAATTGATGGAAATTCATTTGCTAAAGCTTGTAACTGCTCCAATGTAACCAATTCAAGGACATCAGGGTATTTAATAATTTTAGATTGGCGATGAGGCCTTTCATCAGTGTTATCACCCTTGCAAGCAATGGTTCCATATAGCTTCCAAATCCGAGCTGCATTAAAAGTGGTCCGATCTACTTCAACATTGTTGTCACTGTAACTAAAATCAAGGGAATACAAAACGTTTTTTACTAGTTCTGTCATTTCCTCATTATTTGGCAAATCGATACAATAGAGAAGGTGTGCACCGTTCCCGCTACTAGCGATTATCGGATCAGGCCATCCAAGTTCTTTTAAAGCAGCCTTTACCGTTTTTGCTTTTAATAGTGAATCCTTATGTTCGCTATCACTAGACGATATACCGCTAGGACGAACCGGATCAAAATCAATCTGGAGCCAATTTCTTTTCAAAATGTTTGAATCAGATGTTGTCTGTTTGGGCCTAAACTTTACCTGATTGCTTGAACGAGCTAAAAGTGCAGGGTTAACTGGATTTAAGGTGATATAAATTTGTGCTTTACCGTTATAATCCAGTGCATTCTCGGCTAATAACTGAATATCATCAAAATAACCACTTACGGTTCCTTTAGGGCTATCTAATATACGAAGTTCAGTTACATCATCGGCTTTCTTCAAAATTTGTAACGATTGAAGAATTTCGGTATCAAAGCTTTCAATATTCATTTGACTATCAACGTCCTTTACATAAAATTTTCTTTTAATATCCATAGCAGGCATTAAGTAACCTGCTATGGATTTGATTGATAGATTAGAGGAAATAATTTAATCTTCAAATAGACTCTCAAAATCAGTTTGAGAAGACGATTTAATCGCCTTTGTTTTAGAAGTTGCGGAACCATCTGATTTCATTTCAATAATATTGCTATATGTCACATCATCCTTTGTTTTATTTTCAATGATGACGGAAACAGTAATACCTATTAAGTCCTGTAGGAGGAGATCCTCGCCTGGGCTAGGTAGGCAATTTAGATTCTGTAGTATTTGAACCATCTTACCTTTTGAACTCCAGCTTAGAGTTGGTGATACAAAAAATGTTTCGATATCACCAGCAGGTGAGTTAACCTCTACTTTCATATTTAGTACCTCACGCTTTCCATCTGAGTGAAATTGGCTATCCATTTCAATGATTTCAGCGGCTACAATTTCTCCGAAATATTCTCCATTAGGAAGATATGATCTTGATACCAGAGGTCTTTTAATAGTGCTTTTTCCAATGTTCATTTGCTTATTCATGAATTAAACGCTCCTTTATAGATGGGTAGTTTGATAGTTTATAATCTTGATAAATTACTAAAATGCTTATTATGAAGTTACTGACGATACCTGAAATAAATTAATAGAGTTTGGCAATTCGAAGCTTAACGTGATAGTCTTTAATACCGACTCTTTGTAAGTTATCTTTTATATAAGGAACTAAAACCTTATTAATTGAGTATTGAACTTCATTAAGCGAGTTAGCAAAGGGACCCTCATTTCCATAGAACGTAATATGAACCTCTCTGGAATCAGTCTTAACCTCATAAACTTCAAAAGCTCTTTTTAAAGCATTTATTAGTTTCATCCTAATAAATGGGTTTAGAGGCTTCTTGAAGCTTAGCTTATGATCAGGTAAGAAAAGGTCAGTATAATCATTCTTCTGCAGTTCATAAGTGATATTATTAAAGGCAAAACCTACAGTGAAATTTGAATCTTCTACCATTGAATTTAATAGGGAAGAAATCTGTTCTTCTCCTAAAGCAACTGCTAAATCACCTAGATGACAGTCATTGATTTCCTCATCTATAGCTTTTAATAGTGTTATATCAGCGATATTTTCATTAATTGGGATTTGCATAGTTTAAAACTCCTTTACTGTGATAATTTTTTAAACTAAAATATCGTCAGTATTGTTAGTATTGTCAGTACTGACGATACTTGTGGATATTACCTACTAGAGCACAATAGAATTCTCGGGCTTCCAAAATGTAATTAAAGGATCATCATTTTTACTGAACAGACGAACAAAGAGGCAACCTTTAGAATTGACATTATGCTGAACCACACAAATATTTTTTCTCCAAATTGCTGCTGAAACGGAGTCGTTAATTTCCGTTTCAAATAACATTTGTAACCCATCAATTACCGAATAATCACCATCTACATAAAGGGATTGGGAAATCCTATTTATTGCTCCTTCTAAAGCGTCAACAATTCGTTGGGCTTTAGACAAATCGCCAGTTATTATTGGTGGGAGACTACAACGTACTTCGTAAAATTCAATTTCCTTTCCGGGATTGCGATTCAGTGTTACCGTAATTAAAGCTGGGGTTAAACTTCTAACTTTAGAAAGGGATCCTGAATGCTTCTCGGCAGTGAATTGAATTTCATGATTGAAATAGGTTACTACCGGGAAAGTCTCCGTTTTGTATAATGGTGATTGTTGAGAACCACCTTGAAGCATTTCATACGTGCGATATTCCCTTTTCCAAGAAGATGATAATGTTACATTAAGAACCTTATTCATTTTGATGATTACCTCCTATTATCATTGGAACATTTACCCCAACTGATTTTGGTAGAGGAAATGTTGTAAGCTAATTAAAGCACGAAAGATATTACGACTTTTAGGGAGGTAAAAAGAGAAGTTTTTTCCCCCCGTAAATAGAAAAAAAGGGAGCAAAGTTTGCTCCCTTTATGATGATTATTTATTTTTTTTCAATTGTTCAATGATACTGCCGATATTATCTAACTCTTTGCGATATATCGGGGTTCTATTCTTTTTATCAAATTCTTCTTCATAATAACTCCGTACAGCTTCCCATAAAATAATATACGGAGGACTAATGTCTAATGGCGAATCATTAATATCCTTCTGTGAATCGTCTGTATCGTAAAAAGTATCCAACTCCTTACTAGACTCTTCAACAATTTCAGCTTGGCGAATATCCTCAAAGATGGAAACAATTGCCCTCCATTTTTGGGATGTTTCCTGGATTAATTGGCTATAAAAACGAAGTAATTGAGCCTTATCACTATCATTTAAGAAATGAGATTCTGTAAAATAGAGTTTCATTTCTTCAAGATCGCTAATTACTTGTGTTAAAGCCGTTGACTGAACCTCTTCAATAGCTTCTCTAACAATGTACCTTGTAGCAAAATACATACTGCTTAGTTCAGTTAGCTTTTGGTACTCCGGGAGACGCTCCATTAAAATGTTCGTTTGCCTTACAATATCCTTCAAGTCGTTATGATTCATTTCAAAAAAACGGCTTTTCCTAAGTTTTTTGAAGGATTTTGTGGTGTAGTTCCCCAACCAATCTTTAACAATCTCTTTTTGTTTTATTGGAATTGTAAAGTTATTTTTATCCTCTTTTTTTAATGACTCTGGATTAACCCCTAAGCTTTGTAGAATTTCTTTGAAATGCTTTTTTTGTTCTTTATAGTAATTCTCAAATTGTGTTTCATCAAAATCCTTATTTGCATCAGCTAATATTTCTTTACATATTTCGTAAAACGAAATGTTTTTTTTTGTACTCATCCTTCAACCCCCTTAGACTAATAGAACTATATTGTCCATGAGATGGAAAAACAAGTACTGAGCACTTGAAATTTTTATACACTCATTTATGAAAAAACAATAAATGGCTGTTCATGTTATAAAATTTGTGGAGAAAGTAAGTTATCTAGTTGAAATAGAAGTAGAATATCCTGTACTGGGATTGTATTATAAGGTAAAATATTACAAAATACATAAAATATAGATTTAATTTTCTGTAAATTGGGGGAGAATAATTTAATGGTGTGGCCCGATTACTTTCCAAAAGAGTGCCCAATTGGGGCGAAGGGAAAAGATATAGAAGTATATAGACTTGTTGACAATGATCCTCCTACTGAATCAGATTTTATACCCAACTTTATTTCACAACCTGGACGTAAGTTTTTTGATGATTGCCAAGCCTGTGGTCTTTCTGTATTTAAAAATATAGATGATGCAATACACCAGAATAATATATTAGCTGAATCAATATACTTTCAAAGAAAAGGTTTACCTAAGAAAAAAATTGCAAAAGGTATATCAAATTCTAAATTCGGTCAAATCAAAGATACTCCATCCAGAGAACATACATCACATGTAACATATTGGGTATTTAAAGATAAAAATATTGAAAGTCACTTTAAAGTAATCTAAAGGGGAGTTAACCATGGAACTCTTCACTACCCCATTAGGGGAAATGAAAATTGTTGAACATTATCTATTTTATGATAGACCATTTATTTTTCTTTGCGAAGATAAAGTATCAAATAAATTTGTAGTTCATTTAGTTGACGATGATGAAAGATCTGAGAAATGGTTTTTCGTCCCTACAAGTAATCTCAGAGTAGAAGCGGTAAGGACTGGAAGAATATCATTAAGGGATTCCATAATTAATGCGGAAACTGGTGTAATATGGGAAGTGACAACTCCTTTTGATGGATCAGAAGGAAGTGCATTAATCAGAAATTGTTCAAGTTTAACCGAAACAGACTTACCAGGACCAAACGCAGTATTATCTCTTCCGGATAACCGGTTACCTAAAAAAAATATTGATGCAAAGAAGGAAGCAGATCAATTATATAGGGATGTCCTATTTTTATATTTAAATGATGGAGAACATTCTCAACTAATTAATGCAGATCACTTAGGCTTAATCTTACTAAGATCCCAAGGGTTGTTACATTCATTAATAGATACAGATGGATCTTCTAAGGGGAGAATTTCCAAATCTACAAAAGAAAAAGCTACCATGTATTACGCTGGAGACTTTGCAGCTTCTGTTGGAATAAAGTTAGAGGCAAAGAGTAATGAATTATTTGATTCTCCGATTCAGTCTGCACTAGAATTATTTATTGATTTATTAGATGCAAGCACAGATAAAGAATTACTTATTAATTTACTCTCAAATGTCCAAAAACGTTCTATTGCTAGATACCGCTTTTTACTACAATCATTACTGCAAGCGAATGTTAGTATAAAGGCAGAGTGGGGGTCACCTAAAAAAGGTATTAAAGTAGCTTCATTAACTTTAGATCAAATAAATCATGCAATTGATATTATGGATTTGGAGGGAGAAGATGTGACACAAAAAATAAAATTGGTTGGTGATTTAGTCGGTCTGCTAACTGATAACGAGAAAAAAAGATACACCTTTGAATTTATCAACATGGATGGTGAGCGATATAAAGGTATCCTTCAATGTTCCGGCAAAAAATATATCAGTTGAGTTAGAAGAAACTATAGAAATAAACCAAGCAACTAGTGAAGAAAGAATTTATTACACACTAGTTCATATAGGTTAATAATTGATTGCCTTTATATATTATATATAGGCAATTTTTTTAACTCTTAGGAGGTAATCAGTAGTGAATTATCACGATCTAATAACCAAAGTGAGGGACTTAAATTTAAAAATGGAAGGAGCCCTACCAAATCGTACTACAGGATTTCCTCAGTCAATAGATGGTATGAATTTTAAGTATTTGTGGTTGCATTTTGGTTTAAATGGGTCAGATCATGACACAGCAAAAGCGGAAGTAATGAAGGATTGCTTTATAAAATCCATTGAACATCTGAATGATAACTCACCTGATTTTAAAAAGGTTAGAAATCTCTTACTAAAAGAGGGTTTTATTTATGATCGTTACTTTAGTAAGCCAGTAACATTCTATTCTTCAGTAGGTTGGTATCAAATATGGCAACATCCTGAGTTTTTTAAAGTATTCCCTCAATATCTATCTATGCTAAAAGAAATACCTGGCGTTGTGGATTTCCTCTATAAAAATCAGAAATCATTAGAGGACCGCTATGTTGTTTTTAGTGATCTACTTTTTATTAGAGATCGAAATTCAAAAAATATTGGGAAAAGCTCTGTTCTAGAAACTTTAGTAGATTCAGTTTGGGAATTATGGAATGATCAAATTAAGTG
>JBFNEZ010000022.1:0-32855 GCA_040797825.1 Thermotaleaceae bacterium
CCTTGATAGTCTTCAAGATACTTAGAAATATTCTCATCTGATTGCAAAAAGCGATGACATCGATCTCTGAAATCCCCTATCTCTACAGATAAGAAAAACTGGGGCAATGTAGTTTTCCCCTGTTTTAAGTAATCTAGCTTCAGTACTTCTTTAAATAACATTCCCATTGAGAATCCCATCTCTTCATAAAAATCTAATAGAATTTTGTAATATCCATTTTTATCATGAGCATTATGATGATACCCTTTCTGCTCCCAATATTCACTTAAATTTTGATAAAAATCAAAGGGGCTGGTATAAAAATTAGCTAGTATAAAGGCTATGGATATCTCAAAAAAGCCTGAGTTATAATATATTTCCACCATTTCTTCCAGCATTTTCAACTTTAATAGTTCTCCATAACTTATGTACTTGTTTTCTAAAATCTCATAGGGAGCTTCCGCTTTGAAGATATATTCATGAAGTTCACTATCTCTTCGAATTCCAGAACCCTTTAACAATTTTAAGAATCCTAGCTGAATCTTTTCTGGCTTCAACTGATACACATCATTAAAAGAAAGGCTGAATCGTTGGAAATCTTCATGGGGCAACCCTGCAATCAAATCCAAGTGCAAATGAATGTTTCTAAATGTAGAAATTTTTCTTACCACATCACTCAATATCCGAAAATCTACCCTTCTATCAATGGACATCATGGTCTTATCGTAGGTGGTTTGCACACCTACCTCAAATTGAAATAGCCCTTCTCTTACAGTAGAAAGAAAATCTAATATCTCTTCATCTAATAAATCCGCAGTGATTTCAAAATGAAAATTTGTATATCCATTGTCCCTTTCTTGAAGATACTTCATAATCTCAAGGCTGTGTCTTTTCTTTGCATTAAAGGTTCTATCTACAAATTTGACCTGCTTTACCCTTCCATCTAAAAAACGCAGCAGATCCTTCTTCACACGCGCTATAGAGAAGAAACGAACACCCTTTATTGTAGAAGAAAGACAATAACTGCAATTATAGGGACATCCCCTGGAACTTTCATAATACAGTATTTTATTCTCAAATCCTTCTAGTTTGTCTTCATAGGGAGAAGGTATTGCGTCCAGCTCTGAGATCAATTCTCGTTCCTGATTTTCTTTGACGTGAGTTTGATGGCGATATAGAATTCCTGCTATATCCTCCACTTGTCCCCTACCATCTATCAGATATCCTAAAAGCTCATGAAAGGTTGCTTCTCCTTCTCCTACTACGATATAGTCTATTTCAGGATATTCTTCCATCAAAGCCTTTCCCTCAAAGCTAACCTCTGGACCTCCAAGTATTATCTTTGCTTCGGGCTTAATTTTCTTTAAATTATTAACAATTTCCAATACATTGGCAATATTCCATATATAGCAAGAAAAACAGATTATTTGAAAGTCTCCTTTATATATTTCTCCGAGTATATAATCTGAACTATGATTAATGGTGTATTCCTGCAAAGTGATATTTCTTGAAAAAGCTTCTTTACTATAGTTAAATAAGTATCGTAAGGCGAGAGATGTATGGATGTATTTTGCATTAAGGGTTGTTAACAGTACTTTCATGATGTATTATCCTTCCTATAACCTCTTTTTCATTAGTCTCATCAAAAACTATTTCTTTTAAACATGGCCTCCTCTATTATACCATAATATTCCTTGATAAAAATAGAAGATAGGGTTGCCTATCTTCTATATCCAAGAATATGAAGAAATCTTATTTTTAGAAAACTATAGTTAGACACAGGGTAATCTAATCGATCAAAGGTATGGGCTGCAATCAATATTTTATCCAGAGTTCTTGTTCCTGGTTCTATAGCCACCACTACTGGTGAATGATCAAACACTTGATCATCACCAAAGTTTAACTGTATGATATCCCCAGGCTCAATGCCATTTATATCCGTTTCTATGACTACTGGACCTGTAGATTTGTTGGTAGTTAAAAACCGGTGTAGATATTTCACGCTGGTCCAAGCGGGCGCCCGATTGTTTATATTTCTATAATACCATCCATACTGTGCATAATTCATAGGACACCCTCCAGCATGAATGACTTGAGATGCATAGTTGGTGCAATCTCCACCCATTTTTTCAAAATCTGTATATCTCGGATTCCTGGAAAGTGCCCATTTTCTAGCATAGGCCACAGCCCTTTCTCGGTTATAAGGATGCACCTGTCGTTGTTCATTAGCATTCATTTTCATCCCCCCTAGTATCATTTTATGCTAGAAATTTTACAAGATACATCGTCTTCTTCGATTCAATAATATCCATATTTTTGAATTCTTCTTATATTTCGCCAATTGTCTTACAAATTTAATAGTTTTTGATAAGATTATTTATCAGTTTTTGAAGGTTTTGGGCGTTTTGTATCGAATTATTCAACAAGAAAAAAGATAATTGAAGAAAGGTGGTAGTCATGGAACAATTTGACCGAATATCCATTGAAGAAGTATCAAAAAGAGACATGTTAATGATCCTTAAAGCTCTTGAATATACAGGCGAACACGCAAATATCCCCTCCTTTATTGCCCTAAAGGACAGTATCCTAAAACAGCTTAGTGCTTTAGCCAATGCTACAGAAGAAGAATTTCTTATGCATTTAGAAAAATAAATAACCTCTTGCATCTATTTATTCATAGCAAAGGCCAGTAGAAAATCTACTGGCCTTTACTTACATTCTTTCTGGTGCAGAAATACCCAGAAGGTCTAATCCGTTTTGAATGGTTTGCTTTGCTGCATATACAAGAGACAGTCTAGCTCTCTGAAGCTCCTTATCTTCTACAATAATAGGACAATCATGATAAAATTTGTTAAAGGCCTGTGCCACATCTACAATATGTCTCGTAATAATAGATGGTTCATATTTTCTTCCTGCATCTTCTATAACACTAGGAAACTGTTGAATCATTCGAATAAGATGCATTGCATCTTCATTGGATAACAAGCTATAGTCTGCGCCTTCTTTAAAATCCACTTCCGCTTTTCTTAAAAGACTGCTGGCTCGAGCGTGGGTATACTGCACATAGGGTCCTGTTTCTCCATCAAAGGTCAATGTCTTATCCCATGAAAAAGTATAGTCCTTAATACGGCTATTGGATAATTCTTGGAATACAACGGCCCCAATCCCAATCTGTTTTGCGATTTCATCCTTGTCCTCAAGATTTGGACTCTTGGCAGCTATGATTTCTTTTGTTCTTTCTACGGCTTTACGCAGTACATCCTCTAAAAAAACAACCCTTCCCTTTCGTGTAGACATGGTTCCCTCTTCAAGGGCGACCATTCCAAAAGGAACATGGATACAATCTTTGGCCCACGCATTACCCATTAATTCAATAATTTTTATCCATTGCTGAAAATGAAGATTTTGTTGTGCACCAACTACATAAATATTCTTATAAAAATCATAATGTTCTTTCCGATAGATGGCTGCTGCTATATCTCTAGTGATATAAAGGGTTGAGCCATCACTTTTGCGAATGAGAGCGGGCGGCATACCATAGGGCTCCAGGTCAACGATTTCTGCACCCTTTGATTCCTTCAGCAAACCCTTCTTTTCCATTATCTCCAATACCCTAGGCATCTTATCGGAATAAAAACTTTCCCCCGCATAGGAATCAAATTCGATTCCTAACATATCATACACTCGGTTGAATTCCTTGAGACTTTCATCTCTAAACCACTGCCATAATTTTAACGCTTCTTCATCTCCTTCTTCAAGCCGCTTAAACCAAAGTCTGGCTTCATCCTCTAAAGTAGGATTTTTTTCTGCTTCTTCGTGGAATTTAATATAGAGTTTTAATAGAGCAGGTATTGGCTCTGCCTCGACTTCCGCTGCATTTCCCCAATTATTAAAGGCTACGATTAGCTTTCCAAATTGTGTTCCGTAGTCTCCTAGATGATTAATACTGATAGTTTCATAGCCTAAGAATTGATGAATTTTCTTAAGAGCATGGCCAATAACGGTTGTACGAATGTGTCCAATATGGAAAGGCTTTGCAATATTGGGGGATGAATATTCTACAATCACTTTTTTTCCTGCGCCCAATTGAGAGGAACCAAATTTTTCACC
Source organism: Thermotaleaceae bacterium (assembly GCA_040797825.1). Taxonomy (GTDB): domain Bacteria; phylum Bacillota; class Clostridia; order Peptostreptococcales; family Thermotaleaceae; genus Geosporobacter. The sequence continues at coordinate 4,090 of JBFNEZ010000022.1, forward strand.
TTGATATAATACATCTTCAATAACGGTTTTTGCATAGGTCCTTTTATCAATAAAGAAGTTTAAATAAGGCCCTTCATTCTGAATCTTTTCAAATAGCTCTGATTGTCCAATGGTTTCAGACAATTCCTGAGCAATTGCATTAGGCGCTTTTCTGAAGGCTTTTGCCAGCTTAAAGCATGGAAAAGCAAAATCTCCCATCTGTGGATTGGGTGGAATTTCTATCATGTCTAAGATTTCTTTTTCATTCATTGTCTCCATTTTTCGAGACAGCACATCTGCAATTTCTTTTTTAAAATCGATCATTCTTAAAACCTCCTGAATTTTCAGTAAAATAAAAACTCCCATCTCAACAAACAGAAGAGACGAGAGTTATTCCCGTGTTACCACTCTTATTGGTATAAAATATACCCACTCTATTCCCCAATAACGGAGGGATCCCGTTTTACCTACTACCAAAGGATTCAGTAAAATTCTCAGAGGTGCGTTTCGTTTTTAGGTTCGTACCGATCTTCCACCACCATCGGCTCGCTTGAACAAAGCCTAAAACTACTCTCCTCGTCATCGAAAAGTATTATATTATTTTAGAATTTACCATATATTCTTATCTAAATCAAGGCTTTTTATAAAAGAATTTTATACTTTCTTTTATGTTGTGATACAATGGAAGAAGAATTGGACTGGAGGTGGACCTTTGTTTTCAAAACACATTGCATGCATCACAAAACACTTAATAGAAGAGAAAGAATTTTTTTTACACCTTAGCAAACCCTTGGAAAACCCTTTTGACTTAGCTTTATATAAACAAATTTGGCGGAGAAAATATTTTATTGGTTATATAGATGGGAATGAATTTCTGAATGGTTCAATTGATTATCAAAAGAGCCTTCTATTCAATTTATATTCTGAAGAAAAGCTTAAGAATAGCTTTACAAAGCTCTATTTTTATCAAATCCTTCTAGTGGATAGGTCCTTAATGAATGACCATCTAGAACATTTGGAAGCCTTATTCACCTGGATCGAACATGAAAAAATAAATATAAATATTATTCTCTATGACATTTCTTCCGGTCAGACTAGATCCCTTTACTCAAAATTTCAAGATTCTGAAAACATAACAGAATTTTTATCAGTTCATGGACCCAAAATCCAAGATATCTATATAGAGTCCATAAATCTATTAGAAATCGAAGAACAAATGCGTCGAAATAAAGGCTATTTATTCGAAAGAAAAGGTTTTTACTTTACGACCCTCTTAATGGCTATAAATGTTCTCTATTGGCTTTTTATGTCTGTGAAGGGCAGCACTACAGATACCTATCATCTCATCGACTATGGAGCTAAGTTCAATCCGCTCATTGCTGGAGGAGAATATTATCGATTATTGGTTAGCATCTTTATTCATATTGGACTTCCCCATCTTTTATTCAACACCTATGCCCTTAACCTACTAGGCAAAGATGTAGAACTCATTTATGGCAGTAAAAAATTTATTGTTATATATATTATATCAGGACTGTTTGGAAGTCTCAGCAGCTTTCTATTTAGCAAAGCTCTTTCTGCTGGTGCCTCAGGTGCTATTTTCGGCTTAATGGGTGCCTATTTGTACTTTGGAATCCGTAAACCAGCTATTTTCTCTGCCCGTTATGGCATGAATTTGATTACCATGTTGGTCCTCAATATCTTTTTTGGTCTTACCAATAGCAACATTGACAACTTTGCCCATCTTGGGGGTTTAGTAGGAGGCTTTCTGGCATCTTGTGCCTTTGGGTTAAAAAAAGACAGAACCTTTCGTCCTAAGGGTATTTTTTTTCAAGCATTGATTCTTTTTATGATGGGGACTTTTCTTTTTACTGGTATAAGAATTCATCAGAACACCTGGGAATACCATATTCACAAAGGAGTTGAGTACCTGAGACAAAATGATTTCTCTCATGCACGGGAACATTTTGAAAAAGGAATGGTGGAGCGCCCTAATATTCCAGAATTTTATTTTTATCTCGCTTTTATCGCTTATCATGAGGGTGATGCGGATCTAGCAGTTCTTTATCTAAAGAAAAATCTTGAACTCAATCCCAATGACACCATGGCAAGAAAATTTCTTGAAGAAATCAAAAGAGAATAGACAAAGAGAAATAGGTTCCTTATCCAAGAGCCTATTTCTAAGGGGCCAAACAGACAAAATAGTTTATCTATATAAAGATTTTATATATATTCTCTAAAGTTCAATTCATTTAACACACGAATCCCCTGTCTTTTTAACACTGCAGCTGTTACGCCCTCTCCTTTTTTAAGTTTTCCTGTAAAGCTGCCATCATAAATATTTTCACTCCCACAGGAAGGACTTTTAGCCTTAAGGATAGCTAACTCTACCCCATACATTTTTGCAAGCTTTAAAGTTTCCTCAGCTCCTTTAATAAAAGGTACTGTTTTATCTTCTCCATGACAATTCACAACCCTTCCTTCTCCTTGCAATAGGGAATCTCCATCCCCTTTTAGAATTTCACAGGGGGGTCTAGGCGTGCCCATCCCTCCAAGCTGCTCTGGACATACCAATATTGCCTTGCCTTCCTTAACCAAGGTTATTAGTTCTTCTTGAGCACAACTGCCTCCATCATATCGACAATCAATCCCTACCAAACATGCACTGATCAGAATCATAAAGTTTCCCTCCTTTACCTTATTCTTGTCCTACCCTTATTTCAATTCTGCAACAGTTACCCCAGTACCGCCTTCTCCGTACGCTCCATCACGAAAGGATTTTACATGTTTATGACCCTTTAATAACTGCTTAATCCCGTCTCGCAAAACTCCAGTTCCCTTTCCATGAATGATGGTTACCTCTGGTAAGCCAGCAATATAGGCATCATCAAGATATTTGTCTGTATTTAGCAGTGCCTCTTCTAACAGTTGTCCTCGTAAATCTAGGGATGTTTTAATATTTTCACTTTTAGCTTTCATAATCTTCCCAGTGCCGCTTTTTTTACTTTTTTCCTTTTCCTCTTTGTCAAGACGTAGATTGCTAATATGGACATTCACCTTCATGATTCCTACTTGAACTATAAGATCTCCATTGGCATCAGGGAGAGTTACCACCTCTCCTTTTTGATTGAGATTTAAGATAATTACCGTATCTCCCATTTTTAATTGCTTAGGAGGAGCCGTATTCACGCCAACATTTCTTGAAGGCATCCATCCTCCCCCTACTTGGCCCAATTGTTCTCTAAGATTTTTTCTCGCTTCTTCTATTCTACGATTTTTTTCCTTTTCTTCTTGTTCTGCCGTAAGCTCTCTCAAATCCTTGATGATCCTTTCAGCTTCTTCCTTGGCTTCTTTTAAAAGCTTCCGGGCTTCTTCCTTAGCTTCTTTAAGCATTTTATCTCTTTGGAGAGTGAGCTTTTCCAATTTCTGCTCATAGGCTTCTTTCTGCTCTTGAATCATAAGCTTTAACCTTATGGCTTCATCTCTTTCTTTCTCGGCTGTTTGTTTGTTTCTCTCAATAGTAGTTAAAATGTCTTCAAAGGCAATATCCTCTTGAGAAATATATCCTTTAGCCCGTTCCACAATGCCAGAATCCAGTCCCAATCTTTTTGAAATTTCAAAGGCATTTGATTTGCCAGGTACCCCAATGAGCAGGCGATAGGTAGGGCTCAGCGTTTCCAGATCAAATTCTACCGATGCATTTTTTACGCCCTTTGTGGTCAATGCATACTGCTTTAACTCTGTATAGTGGGTAGTGGCAATGGTACGAGTACCTATTTCATAAAGATGATTTAAGATTGCAATTGCTAAGGCTGCCCCCTCTGTGGGATCGGTCCCTGCTCCTAATTCGTCCAATAAAACAAGGGCACTGGGACCTACTTTTTTGAGTATTTCCACGAGATTGGTCATATGAGAAGAGAAGGTACTTAGACTCTGCTCAATACTCTGCTCATCTCCTATATCGGCAAAAACCTGTTCAAATACAGCCAACCTGGTTCCAAAATCTGCTGGGATATGAAGACCTGATTGAGCCATCAGAGTGAGCAGACCTACTGTCTTTAAGGTGACCGTCTTCCCGCCTGTATTGGGCCCTGTAATAACTAGGGTCTGAAAATCATCTCCTACCCATATGTTGGTAGGAACAACAGATTTTGAAGGAAGCAGAGGATGTCTTCCATTTTTAATACGAATTTTTCCATTTGAATTTAGCTCAGGTTCTATACCGCGCATTTGAACAGAAAGCTTTCCCTTTGAAAACAAAAAATCCAAATGGGCTAATATTTTTTGGTTGTCCCTGATTTCTTCTGCTTTTTCTCCCACCAAAGCTGTTAACTCCATAAGTATTCTTTCGATCTCTACTTTTTCTTTCAGCTTCAGCTCTTTTAACTCATTGTTCATTTCTACGATTGCCATTGGTTCTATAAAAAGAGTAGCACCACTAGAAGATTGATCATGAATGAGTCCTGGAAAATTAGCACGATATTCTTGTTTGACAGGAACTACATAACGATCCTGTCGAATGGTTATAATAGCTTCTTGCAGATATTTTTGTGATTGAGCAGAAGAAATAATGCCGTTTAGTCTACTGCGAATACCAGCATTTTTACTCTCAATTTGTCTTCGAATATTTTTGAGTGTGGTACTAGCATTATCTGATATTTCCTCTTCGCTGATAATACACTCCGTAATTCTGTCTTCAATGGATTTAAAACTATGGAGATTATGAATATACCCTTCTAAAATAGGATATTTTCTATCCTCTTCCCTTCCATCTTTTATCATGGTTTTCAATCTTCTGGCTGCCCTTAGTGTATCTGCTACCTCTAACAATTGGCCTGGATACAAAAAAGACCCAATTTCTGCTCTTTTCGTATGATAGGAGAGATCATGAATGCCGCCCATGGTGATTTGTCCTTTTTGAATAAGTAAACCACTGGCTTCACTAGTTTCTTTTTGCCAGTGAACCACTTCTTCAAAACTGCTGGAAGGGGTCAATGCTTCAGCTATACTTCTACCCAAGCTAGATTCAACTTTTTGAAGCAGCATATTTTTTATTTTTTCAAATTCTAATACTCTTAATGTTTTTTCGTTCATTTCTTTTCTCCTTATTCTTCGATTCTATATCTAAGAACTACTCTACTCCTCTGAAAAAGTGACCCTTCGTCAATCCCTTATCCTGCATTTTCTTTAAAAAGGCCTCACTTTTATAGCCCAATTGTTTTTTATTACTCATCAAGTTCTCTATTACTTCTCCGTAAGCCTCAAGGGTTTCTTGTATCTCCTGATGGCTTTCAATAGTAAAATCTATTCTGAAATTATTCAATCCTGCCTCTACCAATTCTGACATGTGTCCAATCATGCACAATTTTTGTGTATTCAAAAGATGGGTTCGGCAGCTTTCATCTGTTAAAATGGGAAATACTTTACCCAAACGATCCTTTAATCCAAATTGATTATTTCTACAGAGATCGCATTTTCCCTTCTTATGGGATGGATTGACAAGGGCTTTGATAGGACAGTATTCCATAACCATGAGCATAAGATGTCCGTGAACAACCACTTCTGCTGGCAGCAGACCGTTCTTCATAATTTTCTCTAATTGTTTCAAAGTCAATTCAGGGGAAAGACAGACTTCATCCACGCCCAACTCTTTTAACTGTTTTATAGCACCTCGATTGAACACATTTAAAAAATAATCTCCACAAAGGCATTCATATTGAGTATCTTTGGCAGCCTGCAGCACGCCAAGATTAGAAATCATGATTTTTTGTTCTCTATAGCCCCTTTCCATAAAATGATGGACAAAGGGCATTTCTTTATCCCTTGTGATTCTTGGAAAAGCAGGAACAATTTCTATTTTTTTATCCTTCAACATTTCTGTTGCTTTTTCAAAGGTTTGCAGGTCTCTATAGTAAACTCGTTGGATAGCCTGTCCTATTAAGCTTTCTAATTGCTCTAAGGAGTTTACTGATACACGCAGTGCTAGCTTTTTGTCAATTTTTGCAGGTTCTCCCATAAGCCAACCTTCTATTTCTTGTTCTCTTACTTCTATGCATTTTCGCTGATATCGGTTGGCCCTTAATCCATCTATTTTCTCAACAACTTCTCTTCTTAATTTATTGATTTCTCCAATTGGAATAGCAGCCTCCTGGTCTATCTCTAAGGTCAAGTCCTTTAATTTGTAAGGTGTGCTTCCCAACTTTGCTACTTGTTCTCTTATACGGGCTTCACCAGTAGCTGTCTTAATAGCTTTCTCTACGATAGATGTAGATGCCTGGTGAGCATAATGATCTTCAGAGTCCCACAAGGAAAGACTTAAAGGATGTCCAATAGTGCCCTTTAAATGTCCATATAGAGATATCTCCTTATCTCTTCTTTCATAACTCTCCCTCGCTCGTTTAAGCAGGGACTGATCCGTGGTCTTATAAACAGGTGCCTTCCCTTGAATAGGAGCTCTAAATGGAATCTCAATGAGATCTCCAGCAAATCCCTTGTCTAATTTCTTGTCATCTTTATAAATTGCCTCTATTAGCGCTCCAGGATTATCCCCATTGTTTATCCAGACCTCAACACCATCTCCCTTTTCTAGGTTTCTGATCAAACGAAGCTTTAATCTTTTTTTCCCTTTATCATAGCTCAAGGCTTCTCCCAATAAAATCCCTCGATTGCTGGGTTTTTCAAAACTCATCAGATCATGGCCCCTTTGATCAAAAAGATAGCCTTGGGTGAATTTTCGATTAAAAATCTGCTCCATATCTTCTTTCAGTTCCAGTCCCAGCTGCAGTGCTTGTTGATTTCGACAGTAATGATCGATAGCTTTTCTATAGGCACCCACAATGGTAGCTACATATTCTGGCCGTTTCATTCGCCCTTCAACTTTCAAAGACTTTACCCCTGCATCCAATATTTGATGGATCTGTTCTGATGTGTTTAAATCCCTAGGGCTTAATAAATAGCTTCCTAAATTCGTTTTTACTACCTGCTGATTTTTCTGATTTACAAGGGAATAGGTCATTCTACAGGGTTGGGCACAACGACCTCGATTTCCACTACGTCCACCAATCATACTACTCATCAAACACTGTCCCGAATAAGATATACAGAGAGCACCATGAACAAATACTTCTAAATCTACAGAAGTATTTAAACGAATCTGATGAATTTCTTCTAAAGTCATTTCTCGGGCCAGCACAACTCTTTTAAATCCCAGACTTTGAAGAAGCTGTACACCTTCTAAATTGTGAACAGACATTTGTGTACTGGCGTGGAGCTCAAAATTAGGCAAAAAATCTCTTATGAACTTAGCCACGCCTAGATCCTGTACAATAACAGCATCTACATCTTGATTGTATAAGAAGGTTAAGTACTTTCCTAATTCAATAAATTCTTCATCCCTTATTAACGTATTCACTGTCACAAATAACTGAACGCCACGAATATGGCAATAGTCAATAGCCTTTTTGATTTCCTCATCATTAAAGTTTGCTGCTGATTGCCTTGCATTAAAGGCTTTCCCCCCCAGATATACAGCATCGGCTCCATTTTGAACTGCAGCCTCTAAGGCCTCCCAACTGCCTACTGGCGCCAATAGTTCATATTTTTTCATTCTTTTCAACTCCTGTTTTTATCTCCAAAATAAAAAGTAGTAATATTATTATATCACTACTTACAAGCAACCATAACTTATCAAACAACTTACTTCTTTTTCTCCTCATCAAAGGTATCAATAAAAGCATCTAGTTCCTTACGGGCCTGCACATATTTCTTTTGACTATCAAAGAGCTTATTCTCCATCGCTTCTTTATCCTTGAGGAGAATTTCTATTTCGTTCTCACGACCTAGCAGCTTTTCTTCAAGAATTTTTATCTGCTGAAGGAAGTTTTCCCGTTCTTGCTGATTCTCCTTCTCCCGTTCTTCGTATTTATCTGTCATCAACTTCATTTCTATTTCTTTTTCTTCCACAGTCTCTCTATACTCCATCCCTTTTTCATCCATCAATTCTTTCGCCACTGCCAATTGCTCCCGAACTTCCTGTAATTCTTTTAATGGCCTCATGGCTTCATTTTCTAAGCTTTCCAATTGTTCCTTTGTCTTGAGATAGACATTTTCTAAGCCTTCCAACTCTTCCTTTGTCTTGAAGTAGTCATCGGCAACATTTAAGGCTGTTAGTACTGCAACCATAGCAGTGCTTAACTTACCACTTTTTTTTGCTATTTCCTCCATTTTATCATCCACATAATTAGCAACTTTTTGCATATATTCCCGTGTCTCGATGCTAACCATTGTGTATTCTTGTCCATATATTCTAACAATCACCTTGTTTCGCGTACTCATCCATACCTCTCCTTTGTTTACTGGAGTCCTTTATTGTAAATTCTTTAAAAGAAGGAAATATCCTGCTTTTTTATATGTTTTACCCATAATTATTTTGATATTCTCATAGTTATCCTATAGTATCATTATAGTATAAAGCAGGCTGTTATTAAATACTGTATTCTGCACTATTATTTGGAAATTCTTTATGACTGAACAAAAATATAAAATAAATCCGGCATTTCAGTTTGCCGGATCTATTTTATATTTTTACTATTTTCTTAACTGAGCATTCAGCTTTTCTTCTAGTTCTTTTACAAGCTTATCATGTACTTGAGCTACCTCTTCATCTACTAAGGTACGATCCAATGCCCGATAGGTCAGCGAATAAGCTACGCTTTTGTAACCCTCTTGGATTTGTTTTCCTTTGTATACATCGAAGAGTTCTACCTTTTCAAGTATTTTGCCTCCATTAAGCCAAATGATATCTTCTATTTCTTTTACATAAATGTGATCTTCTATGACCAAAGCCATATCTCTTGTTATAGCTGGATATTTTGGCAGGGGCTTATAAAGCCTATCCAATCGTGTAATTTGCAGCAGAATGTTAAAATCAATTTCTGCTAGATAAACTCTATCTTCTATTCCGTAGTTATCCGTCACATCGGGATGCACTTCCCCCATTACTCCTAGAATATGTTCACCATAAACAATGTTGGCGCATCTGCCGGGGTGGAAGGTTGGATGATTTTTCTCAGGGATGTATTGACATTTTTCAACACCAAGTTTGTTTAAAAGCTCTTCTATTGCACCCTTTAGGGTATAAAAGTCAAAGTTCTTTCCATAAAGACCTAAAGCAAGAACTTTCTTTTCAACTGGCAGCGCTTCTACAGGTATGCTATGGGGAATAAATATTCTTCCCAATTCGAAAGCACGTGCTTTCTCTACCTTTCGATTGTAATTTCTCGCCAGTACCTCTAACATATTGGCTGTCAGAGTTGTTCTCATCGTACTATTTTCTTCTCCAAGAGGATTTAGCAATTTCACCGCATTCCTCATAAAACTGTCTTCTGCTGTCCTTATCATATCAAAGGTTTTAGGACTTACAAAGGAATAGGTTTGAATTTCATTAAAGCCCAAGGCATTTAGCACATCTTTCGCAAAGTCTTCAACAATCTGTCCATTGGTTTTCATCCCCTGCGTATTTCCCTTCGGCATGGTTACAGCAATTCGATCATAGCCATATAGCCTAGCCACTTCCTCTACGATGTCTATTTCTTTTACTAAATCAGCACGATAGGTAGGTACTGTTATCTCCATTTCACTTTCATGGATGGCGATGGCAAATTCTAATCTTGTGAGTAAATCTTTCATCTCCTCCATCGTTAATTCTGTATCTAATAATCCGTTGATACGCTGTTGTCTTGCAAATATCACTTTCTTTTCGATAACTGCAGGATAACAATCAATGACTCCTCCAACCACCTTTCCAGCGCCTAATAACTCAATGAGCTGACATACTCTATCAGCAGCAAGACGACAACCATTGGGATCAATTCCTTTTTCGAATCGTGAAGAAGCCTCCGTACGCAAACCCAGTTTTTTAGATGTGGCTCTGATACTATCAGGATTAAAATATGCTGCTTCTATTAAAATTGTTTTTGTCTGTTCCGTAATCTCTGAATTCTCTCCTCCCATTACGCCAGCCAAACCAATAGAGCGCTCTCCATCAGCAATCATTAGCATGTTTTCACTTAGGTTTCTCTCTACACTGTCTAAGGTTGTAAATCTTTTCTCTTCTCCAGCTCTGCGAACAATAATCTTATTATGTGCTACCTGCTCCAGGTCGAAGGCATGTAATGGATGACCCATTTCTAACATGACATAGTTTGTGATATCTACAATGTTATTAATTGGCCGCATCCCTGCTTTCATCAAGCGTTCCTGCATCCAATCTGGAGATGGCTGAATCACAACATCAGTAACTGCTCTCGCTACATATCTAGGACACAACTCCGGATCAAGTACTTCCACGGAAGCATAGTCCTCTATATTTCCATGTTCTTGCTCAATCTTAATCTCTGGATATTTAATCTTTAGATTAAAGGTAGCAGCAGTTTCTCTGGCAATTCCAAGAACACTAAGACAATCGGGACGATTCGGGGTTATTTCAAATTCAATCACATGGTCATTCAACCCCAATACCTCTTTGATATCACTTCCTAATGGATATGCCTGCCCTAAAATATAGATTCCATCTTTATGGGCTAAGGGTATGACCTTGTCTGGTATTCCAAGTTCCTTGGCAGAACACATCATTCCATTAGATTCTTCTCCTCGAAGCTTGCCTTTTTTAATCTCTACACCTTCAGGCAATAGACCTCCTGCTAAAACAATAGGGACATAGTTTCCTTCCTTAATATTGGTTGCCCCCGTAACGATTTGTAGTACTTCATTCCCTATATCTACCTTTGTCACCGATAGTTTGTCGGCATTAGGATGGGGTCGAATTTCTAGAATTTTCCCAACAACCACTTGCTCGATCCCTTGTCCCAAGGTTTCCACAGCTTCAACCTTAGAACCAGACATTACTAATCTGTCACTTAATAGCTCGATATCTATATTATCAATATCAACATACTCTCTCAGCCATTTTACTGGTACTAACATACTAATTTTCCTCCTTCAATCGTATATCTAGAATTGGTTTATAAACCGCATATCATTTTCAAATAATAATCGAATGTCATCAATCTCTAAGCTCAACATGGTAATCCGATCTAAGCCCATACCAAAAGCAAAGCCGCTATATACTTCAGAATCTATTCCACAAATTTCCAAAACATTGGGATGAACCATTCCACAACCAAGAATCTCGATCCAGCCACTGCCTTTGCATACTTTACAGCCAGAACCTTGACATTTGAAGCAGGTAACATCTACCTCGGCGCTTGGCTCAGTAAATGGAAAATAGTGTGGTCTAAATTTGGTCTTGGTGCCAGAACCAAAAAATTGTTTTGCAAAGGTATCTAAAGTTCCCTTTAAATCTGCCATAGTAATGTTTTTGTCTACCACTAACCCTTCAATTTGATGAAACATTGGTGAATGGGTAGCGTCAGGGGTGTCTCTACGAAAGCATCTACCAGGGGAAATAATTCGAATAGGCGGCTTCATTTTTTCCATTGTTCGTATTTGTACTGTTGATGTTTGTGTTCTTAAGAGAATATCTTCGTTAATATAAAAGGTATCGGATAAGTCTCTAGAAGGATGTGTTTTAGGAGCGTTAAGGGCATCAAAGTTATAGTAGACAGTATCTACCTCTGGTCCCTCGGCAATTTTAAAGCCCATTCCCATAAAAATCCCTTTGATTTCATCTAATACTTTTGTGAGAGGATGTCTGTGCCCCAAAGTCATTTTTTCTCCGGGCATGGTTACATCGATAATTTCCTTCATTAGCCTTTCATTTTTTTCTTTTGCCTTTATACCATTTACTGCATTGGCTAACAAATTCTCAATGTTTTCTCGAACCTCATTGGCAATCTTTCCGATAAGGGGCCTCTCTTCAGCAGACAATCCACCCATTCCTCTTAGAACAGAGGTCAGTTCTCCTTTTTTACCTAGAAATCTTATTCGGATCTGCTCTAAAGCTTCCATGGATGTTGCTTGGCCCACAGCAGCTTGTGCAGATGATTGGATTTGTTCAAGCATTTCTTTCATAATAAATTCTCCTTCCTTAGATCACATATCTTTCTATTATATTAATGAGGGTACCCTATATAAGCTATTGTCGTCAATAAAAAAAACCTTCAATCCCAAAAGGGACGAAGGTTTCTCCGCGGTACCACCCTAATAGCTGAATATAAACTTCAACCACTCCTTAGGCTTAACGGCGCCTGCCGATAGAATCTACTACTATTTCAATTCTATAGTTCAAGAGGGAACTTCAGTTATTTTAAAACTTTGAAATGCTCTCAGCCCATGACATTTCTTCTCTGTAAGTCAACCCATAACCTACTTTACTCTATCATAACAAATTACAGGATTCAGTTAGTTTGTCACCAATTCTTTATAAACTAGATAGGCGTTAATATTTCCAGTTAACATAAAAAGTCTCCAGAATACTTCTGCAGTTGCAAACATAACTGCCTACACCCCTTTTCTTCAGCCCATTTTATATCCATTATAGCACAGCAAAAAAAGGTTTACAAGAATGAAGAAAGAGGATTTTGATAATAATTTTTTAATTTTCAGATAATAGTTTTTAATTTCTTTGCCTCACAGCCTCATAGAATACAATAGCAGCAGCAATAGAAGCATTTAAAGATTCAGCCTTTCCAAGCAATGGAATCTTAACTAGCAAATCTGCTTGCTCCAACCATAAAGAAGATACACCATTGGCTTCATTGCCTACTATAGCTACAAAACTTTGTTTATAATCTACTTCATAATGGTAATGGGTACCTTCAAGGCTAGTAGTAATAATTTGAATATCCCTATCCCTAAAAAACGCCAAAATTTCTTGTGTATCTTCAATTTGTAGGATAGGCACATGAAATATGGAACCCATGGTAGCACGAATGGTTTTGGGATTGTACAAATCAACAGTACCCTTTGACACAAATATGGCATCTGCACCTGCTGCATCGGCAGTTCGAATAATCGTCCCCATATTGCCTGGATCTTGTACCCTATCAATTAACACATAAAATCCATTATCCTTTAAAGGCAAAACAGCTAAGTCATCCTGAGCCTTTGAGAGTATTGCCATAATTCCTTGAGGTGATTCCGTTTCAGAAATCTCTCCATATAACCTATTGGTTATATGGTATATTTTAAATCCATGCTTATGCAACTGCTGAAATAGAGCCTCGCCACCAGCTGTTTGAAACAGTTCTTCACAAAATAGGATAGACTCCATGGACTGCCCATTCTCCAGTGCATCGGAAACAATTCGGACACCTTCTATTATATACTGGTTGTGTCTCTCCCTATACTTTCGCTTCGCTAGTTGTTTTACATGCTTGATAAGGCTATTTTCAAGCGAAGTAATTTCTGTTATCAAAAATTTCACCTCTGACACTTACGCTTTTTTTTCTATTTTATGTACATCATCATTATGGCCAATGACTACTAAAACATCATCCTTACGGATAGAGTCTAACGCATTTGGAGATATATTAATTTCTACGCCATGCTTGATAGCCATCACATTAATGCCATATCGTGCACGCATATTTAGTTCACTTAAAGTCTTCCCTTCCCACTCCTTTAGGGCAGATATTTCAACGATACTATAATCTGGAGCCAGCTCAATATAATCTAAAATATTTGAAGATACCAGGTTATGGGCTACCCTCACACCCATATCTCGTTCTGGAAATACCACTCTATCTGCGCCAATCTTATAGAGAACCTTGGCATGCAGCTCATTTTGAGCCTTTGCAACCACATATTTAACACCAAGCTCCTTTACAATCAATGTAATGAGTATTGAAGATTGTATATCTGAACCTATGGTAATTACTGCCACGTCAAAATTTCGTATACCCAAGGATTTAATAGATGTCTCATCTGTTGCATCAGCCTGTACCGCATGGGTTACGGATTCAGAAATGTTTTGAATGATTTCTTCGTTATCGTCTATGGCTAATACATCATAGCCTAGTCCATATAAGGTTCTTGCAACACTTGAACCAAATCTACCACATCCAATTACTGCAAACTGTTTCATAAACACACCCCTTTATCCAACAATTACTCTCTCTTCTGGATATTTTATCAAGCCTTTTGTTTTTTGCTGTTTTCTTGCTAGAGCCAATGCTAAAGTAAGTGGTCCTACCCTTCCTGCAAACATGGTAATTGAAATCAAAACTCTTCCTGCTAAGCTCAGAGAAGGTGTAATCCCTAAGGATAAACCTACCGTTGCAAAAGCCGAGGTCACTTCGAAGAATATTTCTATAAAAGAAAAACCTTTTTCAGTAATGGATAGTGCCATAGTCATCAATACAATCAATAGCATAGCTATTCCTACCACCGCCAAGGAGCGATAGATAAGATCCCTTGGTATTCTCTTTTTAAAAATTACTGTATCTTCATTTCCTTTAATGACAGAAAAAATTGTCCATATAAGCACACCGGCAGTGGTAGTCTTTATTCCTCCGGCAGTAGAGCCTGAGGAGCCCCCAATAAACATAAGTACAATGGTCAAAAATATTGATGCCGTGGTTAGCTGATCCATTGGTAAAGTATTAAAACCTGCCGTTCTTGGTGTGATCCCATGAAACATCCCCGAAAGTAGTTTTCCCCCAAAGGACAACTGGCCCATGGTCTGAGGGTTGGTAAATTCTAGTATGAAAATTCCAATAAACCCTAGTGCAATCAAGAAACCAGAAACCGATAAAACGACCTTTGTGTGCAGGGAAAATCTAGAAAATCTCTTTCTATGAATAATATCGAGTAGAACTGTAAAACCCAATCCTCCTACTACAATTAATATCCATATTACTACATTTGTCAAGGGATCACTGACAAAAGCAGTTAAACTAGTGAAATCTCCCATAAGATCAAATCCTGCATTACAAAAAGCGGAGATAGCATGAAATATACTATAGGCGATTCCCTTTCTCGGTCCCATAATAGGGATGAGGCGAATAGATAACAAAATGGCTCCAATTCCTTCTATGAGAAAGGTTGCTACTAAAATTGACTGCGTAAGCTTCACCAGTCCAGAAATAGAAAATTGATTCAAAGCCTCTTGCATAACCAACCTGTCTCGTAGCGTTATTCTCTTCCCAAATATAAAGAAAATGAGAGTTGCCATGGTCATAAAGCCTAAACCGCCTATCTGAATCAGCAAAAGGATCACTGTTTGTCCAAAGACAGTCCAATAGGTACCTGTATCCACCACTACCAAACCTGTTACACATACGGCTGAAGTTGCTGTAAAAAAGGCATTAACAAAGCCTACACTCTCTCCATTTCTCGATGCGATCGGTAAATTTAACAGGATACTGCCGATCAGTATGACACTGGCAAAACCTAACACCATGATTTGTGCTGGGTTTAGCTTCATTCGCTCAATTTTTCTATATACGTCTATTGTGATCACCTCTATCCAACATTATCCTATTTATCTCATTTTTTTATTATAGCATTTCCAAGCTTATATTGAAAGAAAGCTTCTCAACATTCTATTATTTTATACAATTTCCTAGAAGATATGATTCTCTGCATAAAAATAGACTCTTGGAAGAGTCCATTTTTATGCATTTAGTTTTTGTTTTGCTACATCTACCAATTGCTTGAAGCCAACCTCATCATAAACAGCCATTTCAGCCAGCATTTTTCTATTCACTTCAATGCCTGCTACTTTTAATCCATTGATTAATCTGCTATAAGAAATACCATTCATTCTTGCAGCAGCATTAATTCTGGCAATCCACAGTTTTCTAAAATCTCTTTTTCTTAATTTACGTCCTATATATGCAAACCTTAGGGATCTCATCACAGCTTCGTTAGCAGGTCTGAAAAGCTTGCTTTTTGCTCCATAATATCCCTTTGCAAGTTTTAAAATCTTCTTGTGTTTTTTCTTTGCATTTATCGCTTTTTTCACTCTTGCCATGTTATTCTACCTCCTTTACCATTTTATTTATGCGTAGGGTAATAATATTTTTATTTTTCTCTCATCTGCTTTTGTCATTATAGTAGCTTTACGAAGATTTCTTTTTCTTTTTGTAGATTTCTTTGTTAAAATATGACTTTTGAAAGCTTTTGCTCTTTTTACTTTACCCTTTTTGGTTAAAGAAAATCTCTTAGCTGCTCCACGGTGGGTTTTCATTTTTGGCATGATTATTTCCTCCCCTCTATCGTCTAGGCATTTTTTGGCGTTAAAATCATTGTCATGCTCTTACCTTCCATGATTGGCTTCTTTTCAACGATACCAACTTCTGAAATTAATTGTGTGAATTTGTCCATCACAGCATAACCTAAATCAACATATCCAGCTTCTCTTCCTCTAAATCTTAGGGTAACCTTCACCTTATCTCCACTGGACAAAAATTTAATAGCATTATTGGCTTTTACACTTAAATCGTGTTCTTCAATATTTGGACTCAAACGTACCTCTTTAATACTAACAATTTTTTGCTTCTTCTTGGCTTCTTTTTCTTTCTTAGAAAGCTCATACTTGTACTTTCCAAAATCCATGATTCTGCAAACTGGCGGTTTTGCTTGAGGTGCAATCTTCACTAAATCCAATCTCTTTTCGGCTGCAATTTCCATGGCCTTCTTTGTAGGCATGACACCCAACTGCTCACCATCTGCATCAATTAGCCTTACCTCACGATCCCGAATTTCCTCATTAATCTCTAATTCTTTAATAATTATCCACCTCCATTTAATAAGTAACATTGTCCTTATACATATATAAAAGGCGGATGCTGTTATACATCCGCCTCAAAAGACCATAGTCTTACCTCACAAAAAGAATAAGTAATATGTCCCTATGAACCTTACGAACCATTGTTGTAAGGTGAGAAGCGGAAATCTTCTACTTTTTATTACCAACAAATTGTATCATTCATTTTCCATATTGTCAACAATTATTTTAAATTCGTTTATTTTATGATGATTTTTTTCTAGCCTGAACCTGATGTTTCCAAGCGTGAAGGCCTAAGGATACACCAATAACGCCATAGGCCACAAAGGATCTGAAATACTCACCAATCTCTGGACTCCCCAGCAGATTTTTTCCTGCTTGAGGAGAAACAATAAACAGAGTATGAAGTAAAATTGTTCCCATTAATGCATGACCAATGGTTGCCTTTGTCACAGAGGCGCCGCCAATCAAAAGAGCTGCTGCTGCAAACATACCCACCTGTTCATGACTGCCATAGGTATTGAGGGTTCCGATATTCTGCAGAAAAATAATTTGTCCCCAAGCCGCCAAAACCGTAGATATAACAATGGCAATAATTCTTATTCTATCTACGTTAATTCCAGATACCTTTGCAATATGCATATCCTGTCCCACAGTTCTAAATTCCTGCCCTAATTTAGTCTTTACAATAAATATATTGAATAAACATAAAACAGCAATTACGACAAAGGTTATGACAGGTATCTGAACCATATTAAAAACAGATTTCTGAGTCATCAGAGAGAGACCTGTAATTCCAATAATGGCAACCAATAGTCCATATACAGCAAATTTAATCATGCTGCTAAGCTTTGATTTTTTTATAAATACCTTATAAATAAAGTAGAGGGCCATTATTGAGAAGGTCAGTGTACTAAAAATAAACAAACTTTGTGAAAAGCTCATCTTTAATATATTGTCAATGGCATATTTAATGGCTGCTAAATCTACGGTATTCTTAATTCCTACCCCTCCACTTAAGACTAGGACGGGGTTCTTCATGGGAATAATTGTTCCAATAAGGAAGAGAAATACAAGCTGATATAATCCATTTGCAAAAAAGCCAAGTATCATACTTGTGATCATCTCTTGCCCTTTTGTTTTGTTCAATAATATGCCTGTCAGATATCCAAAAATTATGGCAAAAGGAGTACATAGTATGACAGTTGTCATAAGTCCAGCTAAACCTGAAATCTGCCAATGAGCTACTGCGATGATTGCTATCTGACCTGCCATTGCTCCCAATACGATAGCAAAGTTCAATCCCATTCCGGCCAGAACGGGTATAATCAAAGCCAACACAATAAATGAATTTCTTGCAATTCTGGCTATCAACTCATTTAAAATATATAAGGGCGGCTGTGCAGCCAGCTTTATCCCAATAAAGCATATAATAATGAATAAGATAGGAACGATATTTTCAACTAAAAGTTGAGCCGCTTTTTTTCCATAGTTAGGTTTTGTAGCTTCCATAATCTTTGATTTCGTTTTTGTATCTTCCATCCTATTCACCACCTCCTGCCTGGGTTAATGCATACAGAATAATGCCGTTACTAACGATGATTCGGGCTACCTCAGAAAGATTTCCTTCTGATACCAGTTTATTGGCTACAGGGAGTGCTATGGTCAGTAAGGCTTGAAACAAAAAGGTCCCCATAATCACATGGCTGATTTTTGCACTTCGGGTAGAGGCTCCTCCTATAAGAATGGCTGCCACTGGGGGAAAGGCCATATAAAGTGGTGCTTGATACAATTGAAAGAAGCCAAAGCTCTGTGCATAGACAATAATACCAATTCCACCTAGTACTGTTGATAGGATGGTTCCTATCAATCTGCCATGATCTACATTGATACCAGAAGCTGTTGCAAACTTGGGATTATCGCCTACTGCCTTTAATGCAATTCCTGTTTTGCTTCGCATAAAAAGCCACATCAAGAAGCAAGATGCAAAAACGAAAAGAATCAAACCTGTAGGAATAACAACCCCGCCAATTTTAAACTGCATAAATTGGTTTAGAATTTTATCATAGCGGGATGTAAGCGCAATGGTGGTCCTTAAGCCTTTTCCTGATATAGGCCATACGATCTCTCCATTTCTAAAGGGCAATAACAACCAGCCAATACACATTAGGGCTACAATCGAAAATCCTACATAATTCCCGACCATCATCTCGGAACCCTTTACTTTATTGAGTAATACCCCATAAAAATATCCTGCAGCTGCAGAAAGGGGAATAGAAATAATCATTGCAATAAAGATAGCCTGAAACCCTACCAAATTCATTTCAATACTTATTAATCCAGCCAGTATTCCACAGATAATTCCCAAAGGCAAGCCAAAATTCAATCCAGTTCCTGACTGTATACAAGGAACCATGGCCAGTACCAATACGCCATTCATTCCAAAACGGACAAGAGTATCAGAAGTCAATGCGTCTAGGGGAATTTTATAAACCACAGCACCAATTACAAGGCTGATTAAAAAACAGATGATAATAATTCTGGGCAGCCCAACGCTTGCAATCAAATTTTTCATTCTTTCTCTCATGAGGTTACAGCCTCCTTTCGGTGAAGTTTTTTATATTCTCCAGCCATAGCTAAACCAAAATCTGCATCACTGGAATCTGGTGTCAAAATACCTTCAATTTGACCTTCTGTTATAATGGCAATTCTGTCACATATGGATCGCAGCTCCCCAAGCTCGCTGGAAGTCATCACAATCGTCATGCCTAGTTCTTGATTTAATTTCACCAATAGGTCTAGCACCAGCTTTTTAGCTCCAATATCAATTCCTCGTGTAGGTTCCGAAACGAAAAGAATATTGGGTTCTAGGGTCAAAGCCCTTGCAATACACACTTTTTGCTGATTTCCTCCACTTAGTCTGCGGGTGACTTGTTGTGGTCCCCTACATCGAATATCCAGATCCTCTATCATTTTCAATGCATGTTCCCGAATTTTTTTGCTATCCATTTGATCGAAAATACCAAATCGTTTTAAATATTTTTTTTGTGCCTGCATAGCTGTGATCACGATGTTTAACTCAATAGAAGTATCTAACAGTAGTCCTACACCTCTTCTATCCTCAGATACAAAGGCCAAACGGCTATTAAGAGCAGCTTGGGGATTATTAAGTTCAATTCTTTTTCCTTCCAGTTCAACTTCTCCCTCTGCAGGATATAGTCCCATAATGCCATTGGAAATTCCTATCTTTCCCTGTCCAGCCAATCCCCCTAGGCCTATGATTTCTCCCTTTCTTATTTCTAAATCTATTCCCTTTACTTCCTCTCCAGGCATTGCTACTTGAAAATTCTTGATACGCATAATCACTTCATCTTGATTTTTACTTTCCCTGGTTTTTTTTTCTATCTTTTCAACCTTTCTTCCTACCATGAGCTCTGCCAGCTCTACTACATTGGTTTCTTCTTTTCTCCTAGTAGTAACCAATTCACCATCTCGAAGGATTGTTACCTGATCGGCTGTACTCATTACCTCATCCAAACGATGGGTGATAAACAATATGGCAATGCCAGAAGCAGCAATTTTTTTCATCGTAGCAAGCAGTCTATCTGCCTCACTTTCTGCCAATACAGCAGTAGGCTCATCAAATACCAATAATTTCATATTGCTTTTATCGATTTCTCTAGCGATTTCAACAAACTGCATATAACCTACAGGCAGTCCGGCTACCTTCGTCCACTCATCAATCCCCATTCCTAACGTATCCAATGCCTTTCGGGCATCTTTGTTCATTTGTTCTGAATCCAGGCTTTTTAATTTTTCACCCATAAACCTACTAAAAAAATTGTGCTTTGTAGTTTCTCTATTGAGTTTGATGTTTTCCGTAATCGTAAAGCCAGGAATAAGCATAAATTCCTGATGAACCATTCCAATTCCCAACTCCATTGCTTCCTTTGGAGATTTTAAGGAAACAGCTTTTCCGTCGAAGATAACTTCTCCTCCAAAGCCTCCCGTAGAATGAATCACGGGCATACCAAATAATATATTCATCAACGTAGATTTTCCCGCACCATTTTCTCCCAGCAGGGCATGAATTTCTCCGGGCTTTACAGTTAGATTAACGCCTTTTAAAACCTTGTTGCCAAAATAGTCTTTTTCAATGTTTTTCATTTCTAGAATTGTCTGTTGGCCCACCTATACATTCCCTCCTTCATGATTTTTATGACCATAATTAAACAAAAACTAAAACTGTCAGCTTTAATAGAATAAAGGTTGCTGCCTAAACAGCAACCTTTCAGCCTATATTAGAATGTAATGTAATCAGAAAGAACCATAAAGAAGTTCGTGGTTTCAGCACCGGTTTCTTCATTCTTATATGTACTAAGTGTCATAGGCGCTCCTGCAAGGTCACTAAAAATCTTCTCTATCTGACCTTGGTCCACTTTATCTGTAAATTTGCCTTCCAAATATGCTTTTGCATATTCAGCACCGCCCTCAACAAACATCATATTAATTGGTACAGGCCAAGTGGAGAATCTTCCTGAACCGCCCTTTTCGCCAATTTTTGCTGTAATTTGTTCAATTACATAATCAATATCTCCTGCTTTGTCTTCAGGAATCTCAATGCCCAGTGCCCCTGGATATCCATGGTATGGACTTGGGCAACACTGCTGGGGATAGAAAGCCCCTTGCTCTAACACTGATTTAATCAATGGCTCCTGCATTGAGCAGTTGGTACTAAAGAAAGCAGTTTCTTTTCCTAGCTCAGCAACTTTTCTTGGTACATCCTCAAGTATGAACTGCTGTGCCCCTGGAACACCAGCATCTCCTGTTGGATCTGGAGCTGTTGCATCAACAAATTTAATGTCAAGCTTTGCACATGTTTCTTTGAAAAGATCTCTTCTCATAGCTAAAAGCTGATAAGACATATGTCTTGGGAATGAGTAATGTACAAAGGTTTTTGCACCCAATTTTTTAGCTTGCTCTATAACAGTTGTTCCCATTCCTAATTCATCGGCTTGAAGTACCACATCTGCTTTAGCAGCAATCATGTCCGGATCTTCACCAGGAACAGCTGCAATAAACAATATGTCTGGTCTTACTTCTCGAGCCTTATCAATAGCAGCCGATGTGCCAGGGATAGCCTGACAAATTACGATGGCTTTTACATCAGGGTCAGAAGCCATACTCATTACATTGGCAATCGTTGTTTCTTGCTCTTTCATAAAGTTATCTGGATAAGTTTGAAGAACAATCATGTCTCCATATTTTTCCTTCACCTTTTCTGCTGCCCGATACTCTTCCTCATTTTGAGATACAGTACCAGTCATGATACCAATTTTAAAACTCTCTTCAGCTGGTGCAGCCTCACCGCCAGCTGGCTGTTCAGCCGTTTGTTTTGGACCACAAGCAGCTAAACTAAGCAGCATCACTACTGCTAATAATATTGCTAAATTTCTTTTTAGCACCTTTGATTCCCCCCATTTAATTTAATAGTTTTATTTAAAGAAAGGGATAGTTCTTCTCTCTATCTTTCATACCACCCTTTCAATAAACCTTTTTCTACTCTATATTTATGCCAAGCATTATATGTTTCATGCTATTTCATGTATAAATACTTTTATAGCTGCATAGCTATGAGGCATGAAGAATAGTATTCTATATTGTTCATAAAAATCCTTCATAATATTGTGAATTTAATATATTTTTTTATATTTATTATTTTATTCATATAAAAATTTGCTTTTTCTTATTTTGCTAATTCATATAAGGCTTGGGCATAAATATTGGTAATTTGCATTAGATGATCGATAGCGATATATTCGTCTTTTTGATGTGCCACCTCTGGTTGTCCTGGGAAGGCTGGACCAAAGGCTACCGCATTGTCTATGGCTCTGGCATAGGTTCCTCCTCCAATAGTCAGAGGCTCCCGCATATCTCCTGTAATATCTCTATATACTTTTATCAATTTTTGTATCAGTTCATGATCCTTTGGCAAATAGATGGGTTTAATATGATCCACCGCCTGAGCAGCAATACCGCATTCTATTAAGCTCTGATGTAGGGTGGGATGGATATCTTCCAAGAGATAGGTAATAGGATACCGAATATCTAGGGTGACCTTACCCATTTTCTCATCCAGATCAATGATTCCTACATTGAGGGTTAACTTTCCCGATGGCCCATCTTCAAATCCGCAGCCCAAGGATTTGCCATGAACCTCGTCCCCTATTTTTTCAACATACAACTGAATAAAATCTGACACATCAGTAGACTTTAATTTTAATTTGTTCAAAAAAATCATCAACTGTGAAATAGCATTTTTTCCCTGTTCCGGTGTACTAGCATGGGCAGAAACACCATAGGATTTGATTATAAAAATATTATCTATTTCCTCAATATCCATGGAGAGTCCTGTAGTTGAAAGAGCCTTCTCTAATTCTATTCTCACCTTTTCCAGTTCCTTCACCGTAGTTTTCAAGTAGGCTTCACAATAATCTGGTACCATATTGGGGCGACTGCCTCCTTTAATCTTTATTACTCTTAGGCCCCCATCCTCCGTCGCCTCTTTGAAATCTTTTATTAGTTCATACACAGCAATTCCCTTTTCTCCATAAATCACAGGAAAATCAGCATCGGGAGAAAATGCACAGGCAGGCGCTTTTTCTTTTTTAAAATAATAATCCATACAGCCCCAATTACTCTCTTCATCGGTACCAAAAATAACTCTTATCCTTTTATTTAATCGTATCTTTAGATCTTTAATTGCTTTCATGGCATAGAGTATTGCTACTGCAGGTCCCTTATCGTCAATGGCACCTCTAGCAAATATCTTTCCATCATGGATCTCTGCTCCAAAGGGTGGATAGGTCCAGCCTGATCCCTCTGGCACAATATCTAAATGAACCAGAACTCCAATGATTTCCTCCCCGCTTCCAAATTCAGCATGGCCTGCATAGCCATCAACATTCTTGACATCAAAGCCAAATTTTTCCCCAAGACTTAACGCATATTGAAGGGCATTATCAATTCCTTCTCCAAAGGGTTTTCCCTTTAGGGGTTTATCCTTCACACTCTTAATTTTTAAAAGCTCCTGGGTTGATTGTATTATTTCTTGCTCCATCTCTTCTATCTTTTTTTGAAACATCTAACGATTCCCTCCTTGTTTTATCTTCAAACGCTCATATTCCATACAAATATTCCATACAAAAACTTTTTTTCCTTTTCTCGAAGATTTATTATTTATATTTTCCCTCTTTGGGCAAACTAAAATTAAATAAACAAAAGTTTTTAGGTATTTCAAAACTTGAAAGAAGGTGATGAAAAATTTTAAAAAAGAAAAAATGGGTCCTCGCTGCCCTATGTGTAAGTATTTTTGCAACGATAATAACAACCTTGGGTTCCTATTCACAAACTTCCATCCTTGGAAATGTTGGAAGTTTTACAAGAATACTCCTTATTTTCTCCAGCGCTGGTCTGTTTTTATATTATACCCGTATGAACCAATCTCCTGAAATGGAGCCTGTTCATATCAAGAGTGATAAGAAGGAGAAGGATGATAAAAAGACAAATCGTCCAGACAGACCCGATACACGTTTTGCAGATGTGGCTGGTTTAGATGAAGTAAAGGAAGAGCTTGTGGAAATAATTGACTTCATTAACAACCCTGAGAAATATCACCGAATGGGTGCAAAGATCCCTAAGGGAATTCTTTTCTATGGACCTCCAGGAACTGGAAAAACCCTTTTGGCACAGGCTATTGCAGGAGAAACAGATTCTGCTTTTTTTCCAGCCAGTGGTTCTGAATTTGTAGAAAAGTATGTGGGTGTAGGGGCGAAACGAGTAAGAACTTTGTTTGAGAAAGCAAAAAAAGAAGCTCCCAGCGTCATATTTATTGATGAAATTGATGCCATTGGAGCAAAAAGAACCCAAGAGAGTAATAATGAAAAAGATCAGACCCTCAATCAACTGTTAATTGAAATGGATGGATTTAGCTCTACCCAAACAGTGATTGTGGTTGGTGCTACCAACCGACTTGA
This sequence comes from Thermotaleaceae bacterium, assembly GCA_040797825.1. GTDB lineage: Bacteria > Bacillota > Clostridia > Peptostreptococcales > Thermotaleaceae > Geosporobacter. Next base: position 28,795 of record JBFNEZ010000022.1, read on the forward strand.
TTTATTAGATGAAGCCTTGCTAAGGCCTGGGCGTTTTGATCGCCACATGTTTATTGGAAATCCCGATGTCCGTGCAAGAGAAGAAATTTTCAAAGTTCACATTAAGAATAAGCCCATTGATCCTAAGGTTGACATAAAGCAATTGGCACAAAGAACCCATGGCATGTCTGGGGCTCATCTTTCAAATATTGCAAATGAAGCAGCTATATTGGCCGTCAGAAATAACAAAAAGAAAATTGGCATTGATGAATTTAATCAAGCAATTGAAAAAGTCATTGCTGGCCTTCAAAGAAAAAATGCAGTTGTGTTAGAAAGAGAAAAGAAAACAGTATCTTATCATGAAGCAGGCCATGCCTTGATTGGTAAGATTTTGAATACAGATTTGGTATCGAAGATTTCTATCATTCCTAGGGGAGAAGCTCTTGGTTATGTTATGTATGCACCTGAAGAAGACCGTTATCTCATTACCAAAGAAGAACTTCACAGTAAAATTAAAGTTCTATTAGGTGGTAGAGCAGCCGAAGAAATCATCTTTGGAGAAATTTCTACAGGTGCTAGGGACGATTTAAAGAAGGCCAACGGTCTGGCTTATCAGATGGTGTGTGAATATGGCATGAGTAATTTGGGAAACCGTGTCTTTGATCCTGGGATCATCAAAAGCTGCTATGGAATGATTGATGCAGAAATCAAAACCATCATCGATACCTGCTACAGCGAATCTATACTGAATCTCAAAAAAAATGTAGATCTACTTCATGAAATCGCCCGAGCTCTTTTAGAAAAAGAAACTTTGACTGGCGAGGAACTAGACAATATATTACAAGCTTTTCGTGAAAAAGATCAATATAGTATTGCCACATAAAAAAGCGTCCTTAGTACGACAGAGGACTGTCTCCCCTACAACCCCTCTATTTTATATCATTTAGGGAAGTAGGATTTTCCTAAATGATATAAAAAGAGTCGTTTATATCGTGATATAAACGACTCTTTTTTCACTACAGCGTTTTATTCCATACTTCCTGCTGTACAGTTTCCATAAAGCCCAGCAATTCCTGAGCTCCTAACTCTCCTCGATCACGGGAGCGAACAGAAATCGTACCTGCCTCCATTTCCTTTTCACCAACGATCACCATATAGGGTACTTTTTCTAATTGGGCTTCCCGAATTTTGAAACCAATTTTCTCATTTCTATCATCCAATTCTACACGAATATCTCTTTTTTCCATCTCTGTTACTAATTTTTGTGCGTAATCACGATATTTATCGGCAATGGGCAACAGCTTTACTTGTACAGGAGCCAACCATGTTGGGAATTTTCCTGCAAAATGTTCGATTAGAATACCTATAAAACGCTCAATGCTTCCAAAAATAACCCTATGAATCATGACTGGACGGTGTTTCTCTCCATCACTGCCAATATAGGTTAAATCAAATCTTTGAGGCATTTGGAAATCCAACTGGATGGTACCGCACTGCCATGTTCTTCCAATGCAATCCTCTAAATGGAAGTCTATTTTGGGTCCATAGAACGCGCCATCTCCTTCATTAAGCTTGTAGGAAAGATTTTTTTCTTCCAAGGCATCCTTTAGGGCATTTGTTGCCAATTCCCAATCTTCATCACTACCCATTGAATTTTCTGGTCTAGTAGAAAGCTCTATATGATACTTAAAGCCAAATATACTATAAATATAATCAACAAAATCAATGACACCTTTTATTTCATCCTTAATCTGATGGGGCAGCATGAAAATGTGGGCATCATCTTGTGTAAAGCATCTTACACGCATAAGGCCGTGGAGAGCACCTGAAAGTTCGTGGCGATGTACCAAACCAAGCTCTGCCATACGAATAGGGAAATCCCGATAGCTGTACATTTTTCTCTTATATACCAGCATGGAACCTGGACAATTCATGGGCTTTACAGCAAAATCACCCTCATCTATTTTTGTAAAATACATATTTTCTTTATAGTGATCCCAGTGTCCTGAAGTGTGCCAAAGTTCCTCATTTAAAATAATTGGTGTCTTGATTTCTTCATAACCCCGCTTTTGATGCGCTTTTCTCCAAAAGTCTTCTAATATATTTCTCAGTACCATTCCCTTTGGATGGAAGAAAGGAAATCCCGGTCCTTCTTCTTGAATGCTAAAGAGGTCTAGTTCCTTCCCAATTTTGCGATGATCTCTCTTTTTGGCTTCTTCAATTCTATGGAGATGCTCTTCTAGCATCTTCTGTTTTGGGAAAGAAGTTCCATAAATACGTTGGAGCATTTTATTCTTTTCATCTCCCCGCCAATAGGCACCTGCTACACTTAAAAGTTTAATAGCTTTTACAGGTTTGGTATTGGGCAAGTGGGGTCCTGCACAGAGGTCAACAAATTCTCCCTGCTTATAAAAAGAAATCTTAGCTCCCTCGGGAAGGTCTTCAATCAGTTCCACTTTATAAGGTTCTTCTTGCTTTTTCATAAAGGCTATTGCTTCTTCTCTCGGCAGCTCAAATCTATCTATTTCTAGATTTTCCTGGACAATTTTCTCCATTTCTTTCTCAATTTTCATTAGGTCTTCTTGGGTAAATCTATGTTCAGAATCCAAATCATAATAATATCCATTATCTATTGCTGGTCCAATGGCTAGCTTAGTTCCTGGATATAGCCGTTGCACTGCCTGGGCAAGTATATGGGAACTAGTATGTCTGAAAAGATCCTTTCCGCCTTCATCTTCAAATTTTAGGATACTAACCTCTGCATCCTCATTTAATACATACTTTAGATCCACCACAATACCATTAACTTCTCCACCGATGGCCTCTTTTGCCAATCTGCTGCTAATTGCTTCAGCAACTTCCCCGATGGTAACGCCCTTATGGAACTCTTTTACAGAGCCATCTTTCAAAGTAACTTTGATCTGTTCCATTATCATACACACTCCTATCCTAATTAATAGAATCTAACAAAATAAAAAACTCCCATCCCTATGCCATGTAGCAAAGGGACGAGAGTACACTCCCGCGGTTCCACCCTAATTGATTTGATCCACTCTTTGACAGTAACGTTGTCAGTCCGAAAATCCTTTTGTCCTAAAACTACTGGGATTTAGCTCGGAGGTGGTTTTCCTATATCCTGATCTAAGAATGCTTGCAGCCTAGACATTCTCTCTCTGTTGATTGGTTATATAGTACTCTTCCTCTTTCATTGCCTCTTACCATATGCTATTGCACTAATTATAAAAATATTTTATCCTTCTGTCAAGGCTTTCTTCTATCTATTCCTATCATAAATTTTCTTATAGAGCCAATATAATGACACCTTGAATTAAGCCAATAAAAAATCCGATGATTCCTCCTAATACTTCTATATGCTTTAACTCTCGTTTAGCTATAGCTAAAATAATCTGTTCTAGCTTTTCCATCTCAAAATTATTAACCTTTTCTTCTATAATTTCAGAGATTTTTATACGGCTGCTTGCTTTATGTATCTGGCTCTCTATTAGTTCAGTAATGGCTGATTCTGCTTCCTTATCGATAATATCATCAATATAGTCAAGAATCATAGTTTTAAAAGAACCAGGTATAAAAGCGGGAAGCTTCTGTTCTGCTACCCTTTTAATCCTTCTTTTAACAGTAAAAAGAATCTCACTCTTATTCTCATCTTCTATAAACTTGCCAATAATTTCTTCCACAGAAACCAGTTCAGTTTCTACAATGTCTCCGATACTTTTTGCAATTTCAGCTTTCCGTTTCGGTATGAGACCTTGTATTCTGAAATGAAATAAAGGTACTTCAATAGGCTGGAGAGGCCTAAAAATTAGTTTTATTGCTAAAAGATTGGTTACCCAGCCAATCACTGCTCCAATGGAAGCCAAAATCAATAATTTAACCCATATCACGTTTTTCACCTCTATTTAAGATATCCTTCTTTAGTCTCAGCGGGAACGTAAAAAAGTATACCACAGCCTCTGCATAAATTCAACAATCTCTCTATTCAATAGTGTAAAAAATACAAAAAAGGACCGCAGGGGATTTCATCCCCTACAACCCCTTTTTTTAATATGATAGAAAAGTAAAAC
>JBFNEZ010000023.1:0-30849 GCA_040797825.1 Thermotaleaceae bacterium
TCCTTTTTGCTCGGACTCTCTTTATCATTATTTTAGACTTTTTCGATAGCCTCAACCCCCGGTTTTACCGGGGGTTTTCAATATACAAGAACATAAAAAACAATCTGTTAACTTGTTTTTATTGTAGCAAAATCTTATTATCCTGTCAATCAAAATAGTCCATTACGTAAATACCCCTAGTTCTGCGTAAAAGCAGGTCTCCTCTTAAAGAAAAGTTCCCTCAAACCATTTAAGTCTGAGGGAACATATGAAACACGTTAAACCCGCTCTATCAGTGCAACACACTCCACATGGGTTGAACGGTCATAAAGATACCGCCTGAACCTAGGTGGCTCCTTGGCGGCTTTTCCGCTCTTTGTATTACTTCCTTTTTTCAGAGCGCGCGAAAAGAAACGTACCGATGATCAAACAAATCACCGTCAGCGTGGCAATGGCAATAAAGTTCACCACTGGATTGAACAGTACAACGCTTCCGTATTCCGCCGTACCGGCATAGACCACTGCTCTAACTAGGTCAAGGCAGTATGTCATTGGCATGGCATGGCTTAATACATACAGAATGCCGCTAGAGTTGTTAATTGGAATAAGTGCTCCGGAAAGAAACATCTGCGGCATGGTAATAAGCATCACGGCAATATTGGCAGTCTTGTTGCTTTTGACAAGCCCGATGATGATCATTGCCAGAGCACCCCCGGAAAGGCACATGAGTGGCGACAATAGGAGAATCATCAGTAGCTGTCCGGGACTCAGGGTGATACCCATGATGATTCCAACCATTAATGTACCTGCCATACTGACAATGGCGCTAAAGGATGAACCGAAAATCTTACCGATTACAATCGCATAGCGTGAGACCGGAGAAATCAACATCTCCTGGGTAAAATCCGTGGTACGGTCTTCAACCAGCGATACCATTCCCGTGGTTGTAACCATAAAGAGCATATTGACCATCATGCCGACCATCATATATTTACTGTAATCGAAACCGAGCCCTCCCGCCATATTCTGTAAGAGGCTGCCTCCCAGCATTCCCATCATGACAAGCGGCATGGCAAAGCTCATTATTATTGTTCCGGGCGACCGGACCGAAAGGGTTATGTCCCGCAGCGCAATCGTGATAATAGCGTTGATTTCGCGCCCTATTCTTGATTTTCCTTTTTCTTTAGTTAATGCAATTTCATTCATGCTGCTGCGCCTCCTGTCTTGTTAAGGTATTCCACATATGCATCCTCCAGCGAAGGTTCTTTAATTTCCAGTACTGTCAGTTTGGTTTTTAGCCTAGATATAATTTCCTGCGCCGTACTGTCCTGATAAGGAACGATGATATGCGCATCCTCCTTTTTATGGAACAATCCCAACTCCGATAGTTCGCTCGCCAAGCCCATCTGATCTTCAGCATCCAGAATTATTTCCTTGCGCATCAGACTTTTCTTCATCTCTTCCGGCGGGCAGCATCTGGCAACCTGCCCTTGATTGATAATGCATACCTTGTCCACATTCTCAGCTTCGTCGATATAGTGCGTGGTCAAGAATACCGTTGTTCCGTGTTCTTTGCGGACATTGTTAATGTATTCCCATAGGCTCCTACGACTCACCGCGTCCAACCCCTGCGTCGGTTCATCAAGAAACAAAACAGCCGGGGTGTGCATCAGACTGCGAATAATCTCAAGCTTACGCTGCATGCCGCCCGACATCTTTTTGACGGGTTTAAATATGGCTTCTCCGATACCAACAATCTCGGCAAGTTCCATAACACGGTTTTTATATTCCTTTGGCATGAAACTGAAAGTCGGACGGTAACTATACATCCCATACAAGCAGGCATGGAAACGGATATTTTCTTCCGCGGAGAGCTGTAGATCAAGGCTAGGCTTCTGAAAGATAATGCCTACTTTTTCTCGCACCTGTTCAGCTTCCTTCTCGACGTCATAGCCCGCGATCGTTACGATTCCGGAAGTTTTGGCCAGCGTCGTGGTCAATATCGAAATCGTTGTGGTTTTTCCTGCTCCATTGGGGCCGAGGAAAGCAAAAAACTCTCCTTCATTCACTGCAAAACTCACGCCTTTAACGGCAGGTGTTTTTGCTTTGTCATATTGTTTTATCAGTTCTTCTACTTGAATCATCGACATAAAAATAACCTCCTGTTTAATTACTTTAAAATTAGTTTATCAAAGCAATTTAAACTGAGGTTAAATGGAATTTAAACACAATGTAAACGCGAAATAAAATTTTAGTGTTACTAATGGAATATCACTTTGGCAAAGTAATCGTAAATGTTGTACCTTTACCGACTTCGCTTTGCGTAGTAATCTGACCTTCATGCAATTCCACAATTTTCTTAGCGAGGGAGAGTCCAAGCCCATTACCGCCGTGAGCCCTGTCACGGGATTTGTCCACTTTATAAAAGCGTTCAAATATATGGATCTGGTCTTCCGGCGCAATGCCGATACCCGTATCAGTAATCCGACAGCATATATTTACTTGATCGGATTTTAAAATAACTCGGATCACGCCACCCTCCGGCGTGAATTTTATGGCATTATGAAGTAGATTCACCCAAACCTGGGACAGCATCCCCTCGTCACCCTGGACAGTTACCCTTTCCAGGTCAACTTCCAACTCAATTCCTTTGACGTTCCATTGCGGCTCCAGCATCAGGACGACTTCCTCCAACTGCTTGTCTAGCCTGAATTCCATAGAGGATAAAGGTTCTCCGCCTGTTTCAAGCGCCGATAGTTTCAAAAGATTGTCACTTAAAGCGGAAAGCCGCTTGCTTTCGGCTTCAATGATACCTAAATAGTGATTTTTCTGTTCATCTGTAAGTGCTGTGTTTTTTAATAATGCTGCAAATCCGCTGATGGAAGTCAGCGGTGATTGTATCTCGTGGGATACATTGGAAATAAAATCCTGACGCAGCTGTTCCATGGAGCCAAGCTCCTTCGCTATTTTATTGATTCCATCCACCATATCGTTGTGGAGGTAATCATCATGGGCATCGATAAAGACGTCGAAATCACCTTGGGCGATTCTTGTCATGGCGTTCAGTATTTGACTCTGCAGGACATAATGCTGGCGGATACCTTTTGAATACTTGCTAGCGATCAACCTGGAAATGGATGCCACACATACGAATAAAATCATCCCAACGAGACCGGAAATAACATGAGCCCAAAATTCTGGGGGAGTGCCGGTCCAGTGGTAGATCATAGACGTAATGCTATACCCTACAGCGAAAAAGAATCCAAAAGCAACAAAAAGTAAAATCACTGTAATTGCAATAGGATGTCGTTTAGGCTGTTTCATATAAGCACCTCCAGCCTATATCCAAGCCCCCGGATGGTGGTAATTTTAAAGCCAGCCTGGCCCTCTGGGAAACGGTCGCGCAAGCGATTTATATGGACGTCTAGCGTTCTTTCATTTCCCTCAAAATCAGCGCCCCATATGTCCTCAATCAACCGGTTGCGGGAAAATGTTTTGTTAGGAAAGCTTGCCATCTTGAAGAGCAGTTCAAACTCCTTCATCGGAATATCTTCACGTAACCCATTTATCGTGACGCTATAGCTATTTTTGTCGATCACAACATTGCCGATCTGAATAACCTGAGATGCCTCAATTTTATAACGCCGCAGCAGCGCCTGAACGCGCACAACCAGCTCATCGCCTTCAAAAGGCTTGGTCAGATAATCGTCGGCGCCAAGTCCAAAGCCTTTCACCTTGTTTGCGAGCTCACCTTTAGCTGTCAGCATTAGAACCGGCATATTTTCATAATAACGACGCAAATGACGGCAGAGCTCAAAGCCGTCCATGTTCGGCATCATGATGTCGATAATCGCCAGATCAGGGTTATCAACGTTAATGTTTTGCAATGCTTCACGTCCGTCTGCCGCCTCGCATACTTCAAAGCCGTTGTTTTGAAGCAGGGCAAGCACAAGCTCACGGATGTTCGAATCGTCGTCAACAATCATAATCTTACTCATTTTTCATCACCTGTATTGAATTATAGCATACTAATGTAAACAGAGATTAAACGCAACCAAAAATTTCTTTTATTTTTGTGAACCAAGAATGGTTTTGCCATGGATGCACGTATTTTTCCATCTGTCTTAATGATATTACAAAAGATTCGTCAGGCGTTTAAATACGTCGCTGTTTTTCTTTTCTGGTTGGACGGCGATTAGCATGTTCAAGCAAAAGGTTATTAAAAGAAATGACAAGTGGAAGTCCGATCATGGTAATACTTGCCACACTCGGCGAAAAGAATGATAAAACAATAGCCCCTAGTATTAGAACGAAGCAAACACCTAACTGAAACCAGGAGTCCCTTGTGTCATTATTCCTATTCAATTCATCTTTATTTGCCATTAAGGAACTAAACCTAAATTGGTTTCTCACATTAACTAGTAAAAATAAAAACATATATCCAACCGCGGAAACCACTTCACCGAAGTTATTACCCACCCATTTTGTGAAAATAGGCAGTAGCGATAAAAAGAATAGGAATAGCAGGTTGGGCCAGATAAATCGCGTATTACCAGCCATTGCATCCTTGAGAATTTTTTAAAAAGCTCAATATTCATTTCATCCATAGAGAACGCCCCTCATTTATTTTCTTATGGTACATGTATAACAGATACCATAAGAATATCTTTTTATCAAAGGAGCGCTACATCTTTCAAGCCACGAGTATCACCTTAACTGTTAAGACTAAGAATCCCATGGTGCTGCTAAATCCTCTATGTCATCTATAAAATGAGCAAAAACCACAACATCTTGTGGTCAGAATCTACTTTTCGCCCTCAAAACCAGATCTCGTCATCAGAATTATCGCTTCCACATGGCCCGAGTTGATGGCATTGATGTCATTTGAGTATATCCGTTCTCGGAAACATATCCACTGCGTTTTTGGCACTATCAGTAGACGGAAGTATATCCACTACAATAGCTTAGTTAAATTGAATGTGCTCTTCAGCTTAAAGTGGAATTTGTTGATTACTTGTACTCACCCAGAACAGGAATATTAAATTTCTCACACAATAGTTTTACATCATGCACATCATTTTCATCATGCTCATAGCCCAAGTGAAATAATACTTGATTTTCAGCATCAATACACCTTACCATTTTATCGCCTATTTTCCCAATGCCACTAAACACTTCTGGAGGGTATGCTTCTCCTTCAAAAACAATGTATCCTTGTTCGTTGAATTCAAATATATGAAGATCAATTATCCTGCCTTTAGTATCCTTCCAAACCGTGTGAGATGTGGTGGTATACGCTTCTGTAACTTCAGTAAAGCCTTTTTCTTTTAATACTTCAATAAACTTTTTACTATTACTTTCTTCCACAAATAAATCAATATCGTTGTGTACTCTTGTTTCTTCTTCTAATAATGCATCTACTCCCCAACCGCCATCTATCCAGATGTTAATTTCATTTTCTTCAGCATATGTTATTATCTCAATAGCATCTGTTTTATTTACCATGCAACCCCTCCGTTCAAATTCCAATCTATAAAGAGTTTTACTACATATAATAATACTAATATATAGCAAAAATTTAACCTAAAATAAACCGTTCATAAGCTATCTTTTTTCCTGTAACTGTTTTAAAATTATCATCTATGCATTTTTTTATCTTTGCCTGCTCTTTTTCTATATCCATAATTGTCAAATTTTCAAGCAAATCTGCTTCCCATTGTATTTGGAAATCAAGACCATCAATTTTTGATGGAGTATGATGATTACCTATTATAAAGCATATTCTATCTATATTTTTTTCATAGCCTAGCTTTTGGAGTATCTCTCGTGCTACTGCTGGTCCTTCTTTTTCTTGATAAGCACCATCTATTGAAGCATATTTTTTTTGTGCTTCAACGGCACCAATATCATGTAGTATAGCAACAATACTGATAAATTCTTTTACTTCTGCTCCAATATTTTCACCTTTCATTATCTCTTCTGCATTTTGTAAAACCTTGAAAGTATGGTCAATTCCAAAAGGAATTTCTTTGAAGATTTCTTTCATCTCTTTAATAACCTTCTCTATATACATTGATTGCCCCTCCTATTTTTTCATTAATTCCTCTAATCCTGCTTCAGATGTTAACATTTCAAGATAATTAAATATCTTCTCTTCATCCCAGTTCCACCACTCTAGCTTTAACAAGAATTCAACCTTTTCATCACTAAAACGTTTCTTGATAAATTTAGCTGGATTCCCACCATATATTGCATATGACTCAACATCTTTTACTAGCGTTGAGTTAGCAGCAATTATAGCACCATCACCTATTTTAATACCGGGCATAATGGTTACATTTTGACCTATCCATACATCATTACCAATTACTGTATCTCCCTTAAAAGGCAGCTGTTCTACTGTTGGAGTGACCTTTTCCCAACCACCTCCAAAGATATTAAAAGGGTAGGTTGTTATGCCCTCCATCCTATGATTTGCTCCATTCATAATGAATTTTACGCCCTCTGCTATTGCGCAAAATTTTCCTATGATTAGCTTATCTCCAAGAAATTCATAATGATGCTCTATATTATCATAAAATTTCTCAGGAGATTTTTTATTATCACTATAATAAGTATATTCTCCAATTTCTACATTAGGGCGTTTAGGCAAATTACTTATATAACAAACTGTTTTTATGTTTTCATTTGGATATAGTTTTTTCTTATCTGGTCCTGTCATAGGATATACCCTCCCTTTCATCTCTTAATATATTTCTTATCGGTTCATATTTTTATGAGAACCACATAGCTTCTAGTAGATTAACTGCCCTATTTTATCTGCCTCCTCAGCAAACCATATTCCTCCATCTGGTCCAAGTACAAGACCATGTGGCTCCGATCCTTGTGTAGGTATTCGATATTCTATAATTTCTCCGCATAACGTAATCCTACCAATTTTATTACTTCCCCACTCTGTAAACCAGAGATCTCCATCTTTACCTGAAGCAATCGCATGCGGTTTAGCATTTTCTGTTGGCAGGGGATATTCAACAAATTCACCCTTTGTAGTAAGTCTTCCAATCTTGTTACCCATTATTTCAACAAACCAAAGACAATTATCAGTCCCTTTACAGATGCCAACTGGCCCAGAAGCTGGAGTGGGTATATCAAACTCAGCTATATTCCCTGATCTAGTAATTCTCCCTATTTTATTACCTTGATTCTCTGTAAACCAAAGTGCTTCATCTGGTCCTGATATAATCATTGAAGGGAATGAGCCTTGAACAGGCAAATCATATTCATTTATTTCTCCACTAATGGTAACTCTTCCAATCTTGTTACCAATAATCTCTGTAAACCACATTGCCCCATCAGGCCCTAGGGCTATTCCGTATGGTCCTGCATTTGCAGTTGGTATATCATATTCTGTTACTTTACCTTTCATTGTAATTTTTCCTATCTTATTGGCTTTGTATTCTGTAAACCATAAGTGGCCGTCAGTTCCATTTGCTATAATAGAAAGTCCTGCATCTAGGGTCGGAACTGTATATTCTGCTATTTCACCTTCTATTGAAATTCTACCTATTCTGTTACCTGTATTTTCTGTAAACCAGATCGCTCTATCTGAGCCTACAGTAATTCCATATGGGCCTGATTTCTTCATTGGAAGGTCATACTCATTTATCTTTATATTCATCTAATTATCATCCTTTCATTGTTTTAGTTAAAACAAAAAACCTTTCCGAACTATCAAGTTTCGGAAAGGTTATCAGTATCATCCTATATAGAGTTAGCAGAAAACAACTATTCTAGCATAAGAATAGTATAAAAGTACTCTATAAATGCAAGTGAAGTATGACACAATTATAATCCTATCCAAAACTTATAGTAGTTTAGATTCACACAAAATAACATATCCTTAACCATTAGATATGCCCATTTTATCTATACTACTGCAATTTGCAAAACCTGGATAAGATTACATGATCATTTTAACAAATCACCTCAAAGCATTTATTATAAAATACATTTAGATTATAAAACTTCTGGATTATATAAGTCAAGGATTATATCATTGAGATTTAATTTTTATAAACATTTACGACATTCAATAACTATTTTCTCCTGCTATGTATATTAATGCGTAAAAGTCAGACCCCTAAATCACCCCCCAAATCTTAGTAGTCTGAGGGAACATATAAAACGCTCTAAACCCGCTCTATACTCACGACAACCTCAACATGTCTGGCGTTGATAGTGCCAACAAAATCAAGTCGGAATAGCGCTTGCTCTCTAAAAAAAATAATCCCCTACGGGGATACAGCCTGTTGATAAAGTAATGTAATTAGACAAACCCCTCATAAGCTTCCGACTCGCGACTTTGACGAGGTCACTTTTTTCAATGGGTTTATTCAGTAAAAGTGGCCTTGTCACGGAGCCGAAAGGATCTTATGAGGGGTTTGTCAACAATCTAAATCCCCTACGGGGATAGTATTATAACAAAGCGGCACACCCTGAGCTATATCGATTATACAAATTCAGGATAATTTCTGCCACCATAAATTATTCTCACAATAAAAATCTTCTTTGCTTCATCGTCAATGCGGTATAGTACAAGATAATTCTTAATAACAATCTTTCGATATCCTTCTCTGCTAAGTCTGGCATCCTGGCATAGGCTATACATGCGTGGGTTATTTACAACCTCAATGTAGCTTTTCTCTACATCGTCAAGAAAACTTGCCCCAGCTGTCGGATTTGCAAGTTCTATAGCAATATAATGAACAATATCATCAATATCCTTATGAGCCTCTTTTGAAATGACAAGTTTATAAGCCATATTTCTCTCTTGTTTTTCTTAAAGATTCAAATCCATCCATTACTTCACCTTTAGCAATAGACTGCTCCGCTTCATCTAACTTTTTGTATATATCATTCATTAACATAGTTTTCTCGTAGGTCTCCATGCTCATGATAACCATATCCCCATAGCCATTTTTCGTTATAAACACAGGTTCTTTCGCTTTACGGCACAATTCCGATAGTTCGCTGGTCTTCTTTAAATCCCTAATAGGAATAATTTGAGGCATAATTTTCATCTCCTTGCATTCTCTGTGGGTCAATTATATCATAATTATGCCCTTTTTAAGAGTTATAATAATCTTCATGTCATTAAATTAAACGGCCCACCCTGAGTTAATTACACTTCATACATTTATGACTCTGCGGCGGCTTTTCCAATCGGCGAGCTCTATTGTCCAATACTTTGCCCATTCCTTCATTTCCCTATATTCCGGGTGACTTGGATTCAGCATGATTTCACGGAAGTTCAAAAATCCTCCTATGCCACCCACATCCTCAGGTGGTGTTTGACCACTTGCTTCCAGCAAATAGGGTGATTCCTTATCGTGCTCCTCGATCACACGAACAAGCTGGATTTCATGTTCCCAGTTATCCCCCATATCATAAGTATAGATCATATGCTTATACGCTGGTAAGAAATCCGATAATGTGTGCCCTTTCATTAAAATAGCGTTCTCATCGTACTCCAGGTCCTCCTCAAATGGAACCAGTCTGGCAACCGCTACACGATTGTTGTCGTCAAAAATGGTAAAGTCATATAAGTGATAGTTCTTCCAGTCAAAGACTGACTGCAATACCTTGTGTAAACGCATAAATTCTATATCAGCAGGTACAATAATTCTCCGCACCGCCTTGTATACTTCCAAATCAAGGGTGATCATCAATTCAAAGGCACGATATTTATATGCTTGCTTTCCTGTAAGTTCAGAAAGTGCATTGAACATTTCTCTGTAAGGGTAGAATCCCTCGTTATTATTGCCAGAACAATTGACAATACGGTAATTTGCAGAAGCTCCAACTGTATCAGCAAACATTTTTGCAATGCCATTATATTCATTTCCAACATAAAAAGCACATTCATGTCCTGCTTTTGTTACCCACGACGCTGTCTGTCTGTTACGATTTTGGGTAAACTCCACCTCGCCTGCCAATTGCATATATTCCTCTAGAAGATCTGGGTTTAAATTCATGGACAGCAGTGTATTTGAAATGGCCGTTTTCAACATTTCCGCTACATTTTTTAAATCCTTCCGCTTAACTTGATAAATAGCAACGGTAAAGCACGTTGCATTGTTAACCAATACAAGCATATCCTCTGCTCTACGATTATCCCAAACCTTTGTCCAATTTGCTGTCCAAGAAAAAAGCGGATTTCCATCTTCATGTGCCACTGGAGGATTTACGCCCATGGCCTCCGATAGTTTTTTAGTAAGTGCAATTTGCATATTATCTTCTCCTCATAAAACAATTCTTTTCCTAACACCTCATAGAGCATTATTTAATATTTGTACAAGAAAAATAAACTCCCAATAAGTTATATGTGTAGGAGTAAATAAAGAATGGAATTAATATGTTTAGTGCTTATTATTATTCTTTTCCCAATCCAACCGATGTTTTCTTATAGCAGTTACAAGTATTTCTTGATCAACGGATATATTATTTGTGGGAAAATTCACTAAGTATAAATTATTGCCACTACCCGGTTTATTATTCTCTCGCATAGGTTCTTCAAGCCGAATAGTATATTGATGAACTGCAATATCTTTACTAAGCATAAGATGATAAAGTTCTTGGAGTAATACTGCCATCTGCTCTTCATTCCTTAGTTCGCTTAAAACATACACAGTCAATGACAACTGAAGGGGCATATCATTCAGATTTAATCCAACAATCACCATACTACAATTTTCAACAATTTGTTTAAGGTTGTGTATCCATCATGTATTTTTTAAGAATTGGACATACATAAAAATTAGTAACTAATCCTATCATGCTCATTGTTATAAGGAAGAATAACAAAACACCGGCTGCGGGGAATAATAATAATGGTAAAGCGGTTAATATAAAGCATAAAGCAAGTATCCCTAGATTGGGAAAAAATTTTATAATCGAAAATATCATTGCATTTTTATATATCTGCTTTATAGATAGTCTGAATGTTATCAACATTGGGTAAATGTACATATGCATCATCAAATAAAGAAGAAAAGCCATTATGACTAAAAAAGAAATTGCTGTTGAAAGTATGTTATTCCAGTCTACTGTAAAGTAGAAATTTATATTAACTCCAAATAGCATTATAACAGCTAAATCTATAAGGCATATATATATACTTTGTCTAGCATTCCCAAAGGCTTGCTCCATAAAATCCTCCCATATAAATGCATGCTCTTCACGGGCAAAGTTTCTTAGTACGTATGTGAATCCCGCCTGGGCAGGGCCTATTGTCACAATTGGTATGCAAACCAGAATAGCGCCAGCTACGAAATAAGATGCCAGCTCATAGCTACTATTGGCAATATGAGCTCCCCTTTTAATCAAAAGGTGTAGAAATACTTGAGATATAAAAGGCATTATAACAACTGCCGGTAGATTAAATATTAGAAATAACATATTGAGCTTGACAAGGTGCCAGAACTTTCGGAAGAATATTTCAAAGAAAACAATGATACGAGGTTTGCCAAAAATAAATGCCATAGGAGCTCTCATTCCTTTCATTTAATTCATTATTGTCCACTCCGTTTCCTTATCAAAAATATGGACTTTATCAGGATCTAAAGCTAACTTTATTGTATCCCCAACCTTAACTAGCTTTTTAGGATTAACCTTTACAGCAAAATCACTAGCTTCAATTTTTACATGTAAAAGCGTTTCGGAACCAAGCATTTCAATAACCTCTACTCTTGCCTCTACATCACAACCTGCAAGTGCATCCAGATTAATCTCCTCATCATGTATATCTTCAGGCCGAATTCCCATAATTACTTCCTTTCCTATATAGCCCTTGTTCTCCAATATTCTTGCCTTTTCCTTCGGTAGCATTATGCTGCTATTACCAAATTTAAGTTGTACTTCCTCTTCTGATTTATCTATCAAAGCTTCTCTAAAGTTCATCTGTGGACTTCCAATAAAACCTGCTACAAACAAATTATTAGGCTTTTCATATAGTGTTTGTGGAGTATCTACCTGCTGAATATAGCCATCCTTCATAACAACTATCCTTGTTCCCATTGTCATAGCCTCTATTTGGTCATGGGTTACATATATAAAGGTTGTTTGCAGATCCTGATGAAGCTTACTTATTTTAGTCCTCATCTGACTCCTTAATTTAGCATCAAGATTTGATAAGGGCTCATCCATAAGGAATACCTTTGGCTGCCTTACTATTGCTCTACCCAAGGCTACCCTTTGTCTCTGACCGCCGGATAATGCCTTAGGCTTTCTGTCCAGCAGATATTCTATTTCAAGTATTTTAGCTGCTTCATGTACCCTTGCCTTTATTTCGTTTTTTGGTGTTTTGTTTAATTTTAAGCTATAGGCCATATTTTCAAAAACCGTCATATGAGGGTATAAGGCATAATTTTGAAAAACCATAGCGATATCTCTGTCTTTAGGTTGTACATTATTCACCAGCCTCCCATCTATATATATAACACCATCTGTTATCTCCTCCAACCCTGCAATCATTCTTAGGGTAGTAGTTTTGCCACAGCCGGAGGGCCCGACAAAAATTATGAATTCCTTATCTTCAATGTCTAAGTTGAAATCCGCGACAGCAACAACCTTATTATCATATTTTTTAGTCACATGCTTTAAACTAATACTGGCCATAATTCATCACTCCCATCTTTTTTTACTAATTAACAATTACCAGGGGCTTAAAGCCCCTGACAATTGTTGATGGTCTTTCAATATATTAATTTTTCTACTCTTTTATATAGGTGTTTACCCTATCCTGTATTAGCTTTGTTGTCTCCTCCACGGATTTTCCTCCAGAGAAGAAGTTTCTTGTTTCATCCTGCACGATACCACTGATATTTGCATCTTCATTGGCATAGGTATTTAAGCCTTCAATAAACTTATTTATATAGTCGATATCTCCTTGAGTCAACGGCGCTGGGCTTAAGGATAGGCTTCCACTGTCGCTTCTAACATTCATTTTCATAGCTCCGCTTTGGGTTGCATCAATCGTCTGTTGTGCCTTCATCTGCTGCGCCGCTTTGTTGATTGAAAAGCCTCCCATTGCACTCACTCTAGTAGATTGGCCCATTGCTGCTCCTCCTTGAGCACTCTGGGACTGAATTTCATCAGATATTAGGATTTTTAAGAATTCCCAGCTTTGATCCTTGTATTTTGAATTCCTATTTATGCCATACATAGAGTTTGACGTAAAGGTTCCGCCATTACCTCCTGCTGAAGGCATATTATAAAGGCTTAATTGCTCTTTAAAGGCAGATTTCATAAAACCATACAGGTTGTAATCAGTAATGTTGAAGGGGTAAAACACTATAGCTTCTCTGCCTGCTGCCTCTAATACTGAAATCATGTCGTTTTTAACATTGCTATCGGTAAGATTTCCTTCACTAAAGGCTTTTACCGTATTTAACAGGTCTGTAAAGGCATATGAAGTAAAGTTAGCGATCTTAGCACTGGTATCGATGTAATTGCTGTAGCTGCCATTGGTAAAAAGGTTCAGCAAATCACTTGAGCTAACAGAAGGCATGGCTGATCTATTCCCTTTACTAACCTTTTCTGCAGCTGCTTTAAAATCATTCCAGGTCCACCTGCTGTCATCTATACTAATTGATTCCTCATCAAGTATCTTCTGATTTGCCATTAAAACATTAAAGGTGAAGCTTGTTGGCATTACATAAAGCTTTCCATTGTATTTCAATGCATCCAAAATATTGGTGTAATATTTGCTTATGTCAAAGCTCTTGTCCTTGGTAATCATTTCACTAAGGTCAGCTAGAATATTTTTTGAAATATAGTTTTCGTATGATAATCCAGCAACAGATATGATGTCAGGACCCTTACCAGATAATATTTGAGTATTTAGGTTTTTAGCATAGGTCTCATAGTCATCACTGGGATATGTCTGTATCTCTATTCTGTATCCGGGGTTTTCCTTTTGGAACTTACTTGCTGCTATCTCAAGGCCTCTATTGGAGGCAGGAACAGAAATAGTGATAACCTCCTTCTTTTTAACACTATTTCCACTTACTTTTGAGTATCTATACAATTCATATTTTATGGAATCCGAAGTGGAGGCTGTTGAATTAATTCTTAGCATTCCTGCAGGTGCCGACGAAGTAGTTATATATATGTTGCCTTCAGCATCTACCGCCATATCGGAAATATTATACCCACTGGCAAGAATTCCGTAGGATTTAAAATCTATAATAGTATCAAACAGCTTTCCGTTGGAGTCATATTTAGTAATGCTCTGGCTGGTTATATGGTAAATACCTTCATTTGAGGATCTAATCTTATTTAAACCCATCATATTAGTAACTCCACCAGATGCCGGGGCTGATAAATCAACGTACCAGATGCTTTTTCCTGTTGAGGCCTCAAGCTTTTCTACAGCGCTTTTACCCATATTAGAGTTTAAGGCAATAATGTTATCGTCAGCGTCAATATCCAAACTTACATACCCCTGTGAACCGAAGGTGTTTACTGTTTGTCCCTCCTTGTTTAGTACCTGAATGTTCTTGGAGGAATTGGCGAGATATATGTTTCCTTTTGAATCTACAGCTATATCAGTAATACCCATATCTCCCATTCCAGGACCTGATATACCAGCAAAGCTACCAAGCTCAACAGTTTTTAAAATATCCCCTTTAAGATTAACTATTGAAAGACTTTGAGAATTATCAGTTTCCGCAGTCACCACATATATATTGCCTGCTTCATCCAGGTCAAAGGCTCTCACATTTCCTTCGAAGCTAACCTTCGAATCACCAGTTGGAGTACCATCCTGGTTTAAGGTTACAAAGCCTGAATCTGTTCCATTGCCCTTATCAAAAACCACCAGCTGGTTTTTGGAATTTGCTCGACTGCCACCAGGCCACTTAAGTCCTGAATTAATCCCAATCTCAGTTTCTGCATAGCTAATAATATCCTCATTTTGGTTCTGCCCAGTATTTTTGTTGCCTCCACCGCAGGCTGAAAGACTTACGGTAAGAATTACTATCATTAATAAGCTAATCATTCTTTTATACATTTTTCATTTCACTATCCTTTCCATTATTAATTTCTAAGATATTTAAGAAGATAAAAGCCCAAGTTACTAGAATACCTTTTATATCCAGCATTAATGGCAGCTGCATCATATAAGATGTGAATACCAGTACAGCCAGTGAAAAAACAAAACCGACGCCAATTATTATAGTAAGCTTGTTTGAATCTATAATTAATGCCCTGATTTCTCGGAAGCCTGCGTATAAAAGTAGGTATCCAAGAATTACAGCAAAGAAGAAAAGTAGGTTCAACAGCATATTGGTGGCATTCACATATAGCTCCGATTGAGTTGGAATATATCCCATATCCCGTATACCGCCTTGAATTAATCCTTTAATAATATTCCGATAGTATGAGATATCAATTAACTCATCTGGAATATACCTTGGCGGAATATATGACTTGAAGCTTATACCCTTCCAGATGAGTACTATTCCTATGAATACAACCATCATTTCAAGAAGGTAGCCAACTAGTTCAGCCTTATTTTCTTTTATTACATTTGAAAGATAATCGGTCTTGCAGCCCTTCATTATTAATGAATAGGCTTTTATTATCAATTTTTTTACATGCTGTAGTAATATAAGCATTGATGCTATTCCCAGAATAAATGCAACTAATAGCGGCCCTTGCTTCATTAATGCGTATTTCAAATTATAATCGACTATATTGTAATTAGAAGGGTCTTTACCGATTTGTCTCAAAGCAGCCGATACATTACTCTTATTCTGATCCAGAGTGTTGTCATCAGCTGTCCTTATCTGCATTTCTGTTATTCCTGCTGTATTATCCATATCTAGCATTACCCCAGCAGATAAATATACCTTTGGCAAACCGTCATCTGTCAATTTCCCTATAATTGAGCTTTCCTTTTTTAAAACTCCAGTAACCTGAAAGGTTTTACCGTAGATATCTAATGTTTTACCAGTTGCATATACTGTTTTGAATAAATCCCAAGCCAGCTCCTCGTCAATTACTGCTACCATCGCCCCCTCTTCCTCTTGTTTTTGTGTAATAAAGCTTCCATTTATCAGCATCAAACTACTAAAATTCGGATACGTATGATCTGCACCGATTAATCTAGCCGGTAAAGCCGTATTACTATTAGAAACTGTGGTGTTGATTAGACCAGATTCAGCAGTATAGCTTACATCCTCCGTTGAAAGCTCTTTTTTAAGCCTATCAATATCATCTATAGTAAATGAATTTTTTCCCTGACTATCTATCTGATTCTTAACCGACACCAGCACCTTCTGCATGGAGTAGTTGCTATTCAACCTATAGCATTCTTCTACAAGTGCTGTGCCCAATACAATGAAGGAAAGTATCAGTAAAATCCCTGAGAAGGTTAGAATCCATACAGATTTTCCTTTATTCATGTTATCCCACTCCTCAATTGGCCAGTATTACACGGGATCCGTCGGATAAGGGCTTATCACTGTTTGATACTACCTTATCATTAGCGCTTATTCCACTTAAAATCGCCGTTTTTAAGTTATCTGAATCACCAATACTGACAGTTACTTTTTCTACATAAAACTCATTTCCAAGGGGTCCTTTGCTATCCTTAAGCACATATACAAAGTATCCTGAAGCGTCCTGCCCCAGTGTAGAATTGGACACCAGTACCTTATGAGAACCGACATTCTTTCTGATGTTGGCTGTTCCAACTTCTCCACCAACCAGTCCATCTGTTGGTATATCTATTATGACGTCCTTTTTTATACCTATTTGCTGTTGATTGTCTCTAACCTGTGTTACCTTCCCCTGTATTGTCCTGCCACTTAATGAGCTTATGGATATTTCAGCTGCATCTCCTGTCCCTAAGAATTCTGATGCAGATACATTAACAGTAGCAACAAACTGGAAGCCTCCACTGGTATCGGCAATTTTGTATAGGGGTTGTGAAGTATTAGCTGTCATTCCTGCTGAATAATACAAATCAGTTACAATACCGTCACTAGGTGCCGTTACAGTACTCATATTTAGCTCTTTAGTTAACTCAGCTATTTTTCTTTCTGCTATATCTATATCCAGCTTTATGCTTTCAACATCTCTTTGATTATCCTTCATTGCTTTATCTCTATTGTTTTCCGCTATAGCGTAGTCTATTTTTGCATTTTCAAGATTAGCCTTTGCGTCGGCTAGCTCGGCTGCAGACACACCGCCTATTTCGTGTAGAGTTTTACTGTTTTCATAATTTCTTTGGGCTCTATCAAGACTTTGCTGGGCAGTCTGAACTGCTTTATTCTGGTTCAATAGATTACTAGGTGAGTTGGCTTCTACCAGTTTCTCTAGATTTAGCTTCCTCTGAGCAAGCTTATCCCTCTCATCCTTCAATTGGTTCTCTATATCTGTTGTATCAAGGGTTAAGATTGTTTGTCCCTCTTTGACCAAATCTCCAACCTCCACCATAACTCCCGTTACCTTCATACTGGAGCGTACATAAAGATCATGTATTATTCTTGCCTGCACATTTCCAATACCTGACGCCTCCTTGATTAATGCCCCATTCGATGGGTTTTCGTATGTTCCCTTTGGTAGCGTAAAGTTATTTATGGTTCTGGAAAAAAAGGTTAAGAGAAGCATTACTGTAAGAAATACTACTGTAGTCTTTCCTATAATCTTACTTCTTCTAATATTTGCACCTTCTTCTAATGCCTTCATATATTTGTCATACCTCCAATCAAATTTTCAAAACTCTTTATCCTATGTCTATATGAAGCAGCCTGTATTAACCTTTAATACCTGAAAGTTGAATTCCCTGAACCAAGTAATTCTCTCCATACAAGAAAATCAATAGCATTGGCAACATATAGATCGTTGATGCAGCAAAGGCTATTCCCATCTCTCCTTTATTTATATTGGAGAGATAAATTGATAATGGATGCATATTCACATCCTGCAGAAATATCAATGGCTGCTCCACCATATTCCAGTTATCTATGAAAACCAAGATGGAAAGTGCCGCAAGGGCTGTTTTAGCCATTGGCAGCATAATGGTGAAAAATATCCTAAACTGACCGGCTCCATCAACCTTTGCCGACTCAATATAGGCATCTGGAATATAAGTCATAAATTGCCTCATTAAAAAAACTCCGAAGGTGCCGAAGATACCAGGCAAAATTATTGATGAATAGCTGCCTACTAACCCCAGTCGGCTGGCCATGATATAATTCGGCACCAGAGTGACCTGGAAGGGCATCATCATTATAATGATATAGGCAAAGAACAGCTTATCTCTAAAAATAAAATCTAGTTTTGCAAAGGCATAAGCTGCCATTGATGATACCAGTATCTGACCTAGTATTATTGGTACAACTATAATTGCTGAATTCCAAAATTTAACAAGAAACTGTGTTCTTTTAATAAGGGCCGTGTAATACTGTTTGATGGTCACCAGCTCTGGAATTAGCTTTATATTGGCATACTCGCTTGAAAAAGCAGATTCCTGTTGACCTGAAGTGTTTGAAGACACCATGCTGTAGCTTGTTTCTATCTCCTGTTCACTCATAAAGGAATTGGTAATAGTGAATATGAGGGGAAAAAGAAAGATCACAACCATAGTAAACAATAA
Source organism: Thermotaleaceae bacterium (assembly GCA_040797825.1). GTDB lineage: Bacteria > Bacillota > Clostridia > Peptostreptococcales > Thermotaleaceae > Geosporobacter. The sequence goes on from JBFNEZ010000023.1 coordinate 18,644, forward strand.
TACTGAAAGTACTACCTTTCCTAATTTTTTCTTTATATGCTGGTTAATCTGCATAAGCTTTATCACCCTCCTAAAGTACTGCTGACTTTTCTTTGAATTCTAAATAAAATCAGTACAAGAATGTAAATAAATATAGCCATAATAAAGGCAGCTGAGGTTAACATCTGGTAATCTAAGGATGCAAACTTGTTGTTCATATAATGCTGCAGCATGTAAATACTGTCGTGGGGATATGCTCCTGAAATCAAATATACCTCTCTAAAGACCTTAAAGGAATTTATTATGGACATGATAAAGACAAAGAAGGTTGTAGGTGTAAGGCAAACCAATGTTATATCAATAAACTTACGCCAGCTGCTGGCTCCATCAATGTTAGCCGCCTCGTAATACTCTGGAGGTATATTTTGAAGACCCGCCAGGAATAGGAGCATGTTATACCCCAGATTCTTCCAGAGATAAACTATTACGACCACAGCTCTTGCATACCCTGTCTTCATCCAGTCTATGGGAGAGAACCCCAAGGCTGATATAATAGCATTGAGGGAGCCATTGATATCGAACAATATCTGCCACACCAAAACCACCGATGCCACTGGCACCACCAGAGGTATTATAAAACCCATCCGTATAATGTTTCTTCCATAAATCTTCCTATTTAGCAAAAGGGCAAGCCCTAAGGAAATTATCATGTTAAGTGGAACGCTAATAATAGTAAAAATCAGTGTGTTATATCCCGCTTTTTGAAAAATAGGATTCTTCATTAAATCAATATAGTTGGCTAGGCCCACAAAGTTTCCACCTATAGGACTATCTACAAAGGAATAGTATAGACCCCCTACGAAAGGTATAAAGAAGAAAACTAGAAAGCCTATTAGACTTGGTGCCAGAAAGATTAGTGCTATTAGGTTATTTTGTTTAGCTATTTTTGTTAATACCGTCATTATCCATCCCCCTGTGGTATATGCCATTTTAAAGGCATATACCTACCTACGAAAAAGATTACATCTAGCTTATGGCGTTTTTTCCAAGCTTTAACACTTTCAAGTATATAGGAAAATCCTTTAGCGAAACTTGAATGGATCAAAATTTATAAAAAAAGAACGATAGTCAGCTTGGCTGACTATCGCTCTTTTCACTCTAAAGCTTCCATGGGTATCTAATAAACTTCGTTTCAGCAATTTGATGTAACAAATTACGGATTTTGTCTAACTATAATAGACTTTTCTTTACAATCAAAAGAGCCATAGCTCTTTTTAACAGCCATGGCTCTATAATTTATATAATTCGATTATCGTGTTATAGGGTTATTTTATTATTAATTATTTGATGCTTAATAAGTCATCAAACAAATGATTTTATTTCATGTTTTACAGCTCAAGCATAAAGGTAAAGGTCGTATACTCATTCTCCACACTTTTGACCTGTATCTCGCCACCTAATCTATCCATAATTGATTTGGCAATTGATAGCCCTAAACCATACCCACCGTTTTCATGGGTTCTGGAGGGATCTGCTCTATAAAATCTGTCAAAAACTCTAGGTAAATCTTCCTTTGCTATTCCTTTTCCAGTATTTTTTATAGAATAAATAACTTGACGTTTTGTGGCTTTTAATGAAATATCAATCTGCCCATTTTCATCTGAATATTTTATAGCATTATCAAATAAAATTGTCACAACCTGTTTAACTCTCTCTGAATCGCTCTTTACAATAATGTCAGCTTCTATTGCGGGATAGAGCTTAACACCCTTTTCTTTTGCTATAGCCTCCATCGACAACATCACTTCATTGACAGCATTACTTATATTAAAGGGAAGCTTCGGAGCTTCAAAATTTTTATCCTCAATCTTAGCCAAAGACAAAAGATCATTAATAAGCTTTGTCATTCTATCGGCTCCAATTCTTATATAATCAAACCATTTTAATTGACTTTTAATGGTTTCCTCTTGATTCTCCATGAGGGCATCATAATTTGCATTTATAATTGAAAGGGGAGTCTTCAATTCATGTGATGCATCAGCAATAAATTGCTTCTGCTTTTCCCATGTTTCTGCAATAGGTTTAATTGCTCGATTTGCAAAGTATAGGCTGATTATAAAAATAGCCACTAACATAAGTAATCCCACAAAAATCAATGTAGTAAGCAGCTGAAACAATGTACTTTTATAGGTGGTGATATCTAAAAATGTAATCTGATATGCTCCTTCTGAGATTCTATATTGTTGTCCATTTCTTAACATAATTTTCGTCCCCATTTGGTTCATAAGGTATTGCCATTGTCTGCCCTCTAGAGTTATTGTAGAATTATTTTTTCCTTTGCTCCATACAAGCTCAACAGCTTTATAATATACCTCCTTAGGCATATCAATGAAGGAGTTTACTCCTAAAATCTCTCCTTCAGAGTTTACCTCTATATTAAAGAAAAGAGTATCATCGACAGGAAATTTTTGACCGACAGCAACTCTCAGTCGCCCATCACTGGACAATTGTGTTGCTCCCATTATCGGTGTAAGATCACTTCGTGAAATCAGTTTATTTTGAATCTCAGAATGTATATTGCTGTAGGTGATGAAATATATTACCACAAAAGCAATAATCATTACCGTTGATGTAATTGACATATTAAGAAGGAGAAATTTGTTTCTCATCTTTGAAAACATTTTAATCCCCCTCCTTCATTTTTAAGACATATCCAGCACACCGTATTACATTAATAGCCACCTCGGATTCCAAATTATTTAGCTTTTTTCGCAGTAATGATACATGTATTTCTACATGATTATCCTCTGCTTCAGTATCATAACCCCAAAGCTTTTTGATAATAAGCTCCTTTGAGGTAATCATCCCATTTCTTTTTATAAGAAGCTCTAACAATTGGGACTCCTTTAAAGTAAGCTTTGATTCCTTATTTCCGCAGAAAATCATTAGAGTTTGGGGATTAAACTCTATATCGCCATATTTAAGTATGCCATCATTTATCAATTCCGCTTTTCTTCGGCCTAATGCCCGCAGTCGAGCCAATAGTTCATCCGTATGAAAGGGCTTTGGCAAATAATCATCCGCTCCACTGTCGAGTCCATTTACCTTATCCTCAGTTTCACCTCTTGCCGTTAAAAGAATTACGGGTGCTTCAATACCATTTTTTCGTAATTCTTTAAGTACCTCAATCCCATTCATTTTGGGGAGCATGATATCGAGAATTATAATGTCATATATATCAGTAAGGCCAAAATCTAATCCATCATCTCCATTATATACTAAATCGACACTATAGTTATTTTTTTTTAATACCTGAGCGATGGCTTCAGCAATATACCTTTCATCTTCAACCATTAAAATTCTCAAATTCATACCTCCTCGTCTTTATTTCTACACTTAATATTATAGAATGATTATATGACTATTATATTATGAACACTTCACTTAAGAAAAATCAAACCTAAGGCTTGATTTTTCTTAAGTAATATTACTCTCAAATACTCAATTCCATTATAATTATCTAGTCTTTATCTGACCTCCCACTGGGACTCTTTCACTCCTGCCTTCCGGTATATCCTCGCTCCAGGTTTGACCTCCATCCATTGAGTAGTACTTGCTTCCGTTTTCTATTTTCACCATATAAGCTGCTCCATTATTGGCACCTCTAATATTAGTTCCCTTTCTTGTACTTGTTGCTGATACCCCTTGATGGGCCTTCTCATCCCAACCCTCTGGCTTCTCCTCATTCCAGGTCTGTCCTCCATCAGTAGAGTAGATTCTAATTCCATCCTCTTCCTTTACCATAAAACCAATGCCATTATTAATACCTCTGATGAAAGCTCCATTTTTCCCATTGAAAACTCCCTTTTCAATTCTAGTAATCATGTTAGTGCTAGGATTTACTGCAAATACTGACCCCGTACCTAATGTAGCCACAAGAGCCCCGCAAAGTAGAGCAACTCCTGCTTTTCCCTTTGAATTGTTCATAATAGATAAAATTTTACTTTTCATGTTTATGACCCTCCTTAATTTTTTGTGTAAGCTTACTTACATCTACTATCATAAACATGCAAGCTTTAATGAACCTTTAATATTTTAAAAAGTTGATAAAATAATTTTGATTTAATAGTGTTTAAGCTATTAGCCAATAAAGTTTTAAATACTTTGCTCTTTTTTTAGAGATATCAAAAATGCAACAGAAACACAACTGATTAACAGGGTAGCAGAAAGCATCGTCCAATGTATCTCAACTCTGTCAAGAATCACACCGTATACTAATGCCCCAAAGGGCATGCCTCCTTTAGTAATCATTCCCACAATTGAAACTACTCGATACATGTATTCGTTATGAGTAGCTCTAAACATCATCCCCATCAGCAAACTCAAACCCATCACCAGAGGTTTTGTTACCTTCGTATCTTCACTAAACAATACTCCTACTAGAATACTTCCAAACAACGCCCTTAATATAATGAACATTTGAAGATAACCATACTGTGTATCTGAATATACAAGTCCAATTTTAAAAAACAAAGGCAAGACTACAGTAAAGATTGGCTGGATTAAAGCATAATTTACAGATTACTTTGTTATCCAGGATGAACCTTATCCCTTCAGATAAATCGGTTATGAACCCTGTTGTACCAGTTACTGATTCTCTTTTAACATACTTATACTGAATAAATATCTCGCTGCAGCTTGATAATAAAAATGATATTCCGTTAATCAAGAAAACCACTGTAATACTAAGACTCGCATATAACAACGTCCCAATGACTGGCCCCACCAGGCCTGCCAGTATTTTTAAAGATGCAATAGCAGAGTTTGCACGAGATAATTCATTTTCATTGATCAACTGGGGCAGCATCCCTTTCGTGGCAGGGTCAAATAAACCGTTCATTAGTGATACAACTACCTGTATTGACAGTAACAAAGTTAGGCTCATTTGATTTTTCTATTTAACCCTTCTCCTAACACGCCAGCAAAGGGGTAGACAATTAGCGCTGGCACTAAAGATAGGAAAGAAGGTTCAATAATCATCGGATTCATTCATCTGTAGGCTATTTATCACCAAATGCACAAAAATCAAATCACCATAAAAAGTTATCTGTAAAAATGTTGACAATCCAACTTTCTTAGTTTCATTTAAGTTCTTGTCATCTATACTAAACTTAAGAACTGGCCTAAACCTTTCTCTATTGCTAGCTTGTAGATCATAGTAGCTGTTGTATTATCTTGAACGCCCATACCAGTTGAATCAAAAATTGTAATTTCATTATCATTCACGCGGCCAAGCTTTTTTCCTAATAAAACTTCCCCAATTTCAGCATAGATATCTTTTTCAGAAATAATGCCTGCTTTCAGCGGGTTTTGAGTTTCACCTCTAAGGATGCATTGCTCAATGCTATCTACAAGAACTTTCGCTCTAAAGAAAAGTTTAGGGTCAATTTCTTGTTTTCCTTCCATATCTGCCCCAATTGCAATAATATGTGTTCCTTTCTTAATCCAATCATTTTGAACCAACGCTTTCTTTCCTGGGGTTACGGTGACAACAATATCCGATTCTTCGACAGATTCTTTGGGTTCATCACATACAATAACACTGATTCCAAGAGAAGACTCAATATCCATTTTATATTCATATGACTTTTCCTTTGAATGAGACCATACTTTTATAGTCTCTATCGGCAGCACTTCTTTAAGAGCTTTTACTTGCATTCTTGCTTGATTACCTGCTCCAATAACTCCAACAATTTTTGAATTCTTCCTTGCTAATATTTTTGCAGATACTCCACCAGCAGCCCCCGTTCGATATCCTGTAATTAGGCTACCGTCCATAATACAAACGGGGTAGCCGGTTCTACCATCAAAAATACTAATAGTTGCTAGTAAGGTAGGTAGTCCATAGATTTCAGGATTATTCCAATACCCAACAGCTGTTTTTACACTGATCATTTCGTTGACCTTTGAATAGCATGCTTTTATATCCATCTCTCCATCATGTTCTGCCACTTCAACCGAAACTATAGGCGGTTGTTCTACTTTACTTAAATTATAAGCTTTGTATGCTTCTTCTACGGCTTTTATCGCATCAGGCATATTGAGAAGTTCCTTAACTTCCTGCTGGTTAAGAATTAGTGTTTTCATATAGCTCACCTAAACCAGTCCTTTTTCAATTAGATATTCCTCAAAGATCTTCAGACTAGTCTCAAAGCTTGCCCGTCCATAACCCATCCTGAAATATTGTCCGTCATATGCATAAATATCTGCAGGCAATAGCAGTACTCCTTTTTCTTCTACCAGTTGGTCGCAAAATTGCCCTATGGGGGTATCAATATTTATTCTATGGAATGCTATAGGGCCTGCTGCAGGTCTATTATATTTGAACAGCTTCGAGTATTTTTCGAAAAACTTGTCTGAAATTTTAAGATTTGCTTCAATAATTTTGCGGTTACGTTCTAATATCTCGTCACTATGTTTTAGTGCAACTATCGCCAATTGCTCAGCTGTACTGCTGCTACAAATGCTTGTATAATGTTTCATTTTAACCATCTTCTCGAGAAATCCCTTGTCTTTTGCAGCAACCCAGCCAATTCTAAGACCGGCAAGGCCATATGCTTTAGACATAACTCCTAAGGATATTCCTTTCTCATAAATATCTGCAAACCAAGGCCTTCTTACACCATCAAGTTCAATGCCTTTATATACCTCGTCGCAGAATACATAGATATCATTTTTCCGTGCAATATCTGCAATTCTTTCCATTTCCTCTTCGGTGAAAGTATAGCCGGTAGGATTATTGGGGCTATTTATACAGATTAGCTTTGTATTTGGTTTTATTAATCTTTCAAGCTCATCATAATCCATAACCCAACCATTGTCTACTTGTTTAAGCGTCCATTTTGATACTTCACATCCAATAGAGTTTGCTACTTCATAAAGGGACTGATAGATAGGGAATTGGCTGATCATATGATCGCCTTCATTCAAACACACATTTAAAAAATTAAAAATTGCCTCTTGGGCACCTACATGAACAATAATGTTTTCAGCTTCAATTCTCTGATAAAGTTTTGATATAATCTCTCTTAACTCTGGGTTTCCGGTAACTTCTGTATACCCCAGCCAACCATTTAAGAATGATTCTTCAGCTCCCGGCTCATAAGCAAAAAGTTCCCTAACTGACATTGACTCACAGTCTGATTGAGTAAGTAAATATGGCGCTGTAAACTCATGTTTGCCAAAAAATACTTCCAATTTAAAATCATTCAGTTTCATTTCAATCACCTATCCTTTTCTCTGTTTTTATTTAATTATAACTTACAGCTCAAAGTAATTATCCATCCATTCATTGATTTTTCAACCAACCAAGTTTAATATATAATTATATAACATATAGCGAGAGGATAAACAGATGAGCGATAAAATTTCAACAGTTATCAATTTTGATTGGAAGCCTGATCGGAAAAATGAATTGCCACTTTCAAAGCAAATTGTTAATTATATTACCGAAAGGATATCTCGAGGTGATTGGTTAATTGGTCAAAAGCTTCCTTCACAGCGTGATTTGGCAAAATCCTTAAATGTTAATCGAAGCACTATAGTAGAAGCTTTATCAGAGTTAAACTCATTGGGTATTATTGAAAGCAACTTTGGTCAGGGTACAACAATAATAAACAACACATGGTCTCTACTTTTTTCTGCAACTACACCAAATTGGAAAAGTTATATAGAATCCGGCATTCACAAAGCAAACATTCCAACCATCCAAGCTATAAACAATTTAGAATTTCAAGAAAACATGATTAGATTAAGTACTGGCGAAATGTCACCTGATCTGTTTCCCCATGAGATGATGAAAAAAGTTTTAAGCAAAATTCCATCCAGAGCTTTTTCACTTAACTATATTGAACCACTTGGACTTCTTGAACTAAGAAAAGCCCTTAGCAATTATCTTAAAAATTTCGAACTCAATGTGGCTCCTTCACAAATCCTCATAGTTTCTGGTTCTTTACAAGCTTTACAATTGGTTTCTATCGGCATATTAAGGCCAAATTCCACAGTTTTTATAGAGGAACCATCTTATGTAAAATCATTGCATGTCTTTGATTCAACCGGCATGAAGATGAAAGATGTTCCCATGGACGAAAAAGGTTTAATACCGTGGATGATCAATAAATCAAAAATAAATAATGACACTTCGATACTATATACGATTCCTACTTTTCATAATCCTACAGGACTAACTATGGCTTTAAGCCGAAGATTAGAAGTGCTAAGGTGGTGTAAATCAAATCAGCTTCCAATAATTGAAGATGATGTTTATCGAGAACTATGGTTTGATGAGTTACCGCCTTTACCCCTTAAAGCTCATGACACCACTGGAAATGTTCTTTATTTAGGAAGTGTATCCAAGTCTCTTGCTCCCGGGTTAAGAATTGGATGGGTCGCAGGACCGGAGCCCGTTGTAGAGAGACTTGGCGATATTAAAATGCAAACTGATTACGGTGCTAGTTCCCTTTCACAATGGGCGTTAACTGAATGGATTGAAAGCGGCTTATATGAAGAGCATTTAAAATCTTTCAGAACTCAATTAATTAACCGGAGAAATTTTGTTCTAAACTTTTTAGATCAATACTTTGCTGACTTAGCCTCGTGGGATGTTCCAAAAGGCGGTTATTATATTTGGCTTAACCTTAATTCATCAATATCGACAGAAAAATTATTTAGACTGGCAATTAGCGAAAATATATTAATTAATCCCGGTAATCTTTACAGCTTTAAGAAGAACCCGTATTTAAGAATTTCCTACTCTTATGCTTCACTTGACGACTTGGCAATTGGATTGAAAAGGCTTTCAAAAATCATTAGATCACTATAATAATCTTTTTCTCTTTTCCAGAGTAGATGTGAAATGTCAAAGGGACGGGGTTATTGTCACGCTACACTCTTTGAATAATCCCTCTTTTAATTCTTTTATACATCTATTTCTTTGCTGCTACATATCCTTAGCATGAAAATCACCGCTGTGATATCTTCTATTACAGCGGTAAGTGCGTGTCAATAACCCCGTCCCCTCGTCACAAAACCTAAAATCAAAGAGGTTATAGTTACTCTTTGAACTGCTATTGGTTCTTTATTTGACATACCAAGCTGGAACAGAATTCTGCATATTGTTATACCAACTCAGCACATCTTTTGCTTGATTAAGCATAGTATTTACTTCGCTTTCTCCAAATGGAATAGCCCACGGTATAGAAGAAAGCATATTGCTGCTAATATACAGTGCGAGCAACTTCCAAAATTTAAGCGGTACTTCATTATCAAAATAACCATTTATAATGCCTGAAGCAAATATAGGCGAAGCTTGAGCACTCCATACAATGCGATTAAATTCTTCCCACGGATCACCAAAATCATAACGGTCGAAATCAATAATAACTATCTTATCATTTTCAATCATCATATTCCCGATATGATAATCGCCGTGTTGAAAAGATTGAGGCCTGTTCGCAAGCAAATGACGGTTAGATTCTATATAAGCAATGATGTTTTCTGCTCCGTCAAATTTAATAGGACACTCATTATACATCTTGATTTTATGATCCAGTTTTGCGTTGAATCGAGGTTCCCAATCAGGCTGATTCTCCGGAGCCGGAATCGAATGAATTACTTTAAGTATTCTGCCTGCTTCAAGACCATAAGCATACTGCTCTGAGTCGGCAAGATAAGGAATGATTTCTTCGGCATCGTTGCCATCAACCCAAGTCTGAACGGTATAAACACCCTCATCAAACTTTCCAAACTCTACAGGTTTACACATAGAAACACCGAGAGCCGCCACCTGTTGCTGCATACGAAACATGACTGCACGAGTAGCACTTTTTTCTTTGGGAGTAACCCTGAGAAGGTATTTTACACCCTGAGCCGCTGTAACACAGTATTTTTTATCGCTGGACCAACCTTTATTGATCGGTTCTTTAGAAATGAAACTTAGTTGTGGCATTGTTTCTATTTCACTCTCGTAATATTGTTCCTGAAAATCTATGGCTTCTGCGATTTCCATTTGGGTAAAGTTTATTCCTTCAGGTGCGGCTACAAGTTTATCTTCCACATCGTTATGACGATGAACAATACCGATAACACGAGCCGTATATTCCTTTACGGGGTTATCTACACCAAGAAGATAAACATCTAATTCCTCTTCATCTCCACCTAAAACACCTGGAATGTATCCGTAATTGATAGGATAAATGAGATCTGCGTGTTTGGGGTGGGTGCTACCCATAGGTCGGTCAATTTTAATTTCAACTGTTTTTCCAAGATAGTAATTGATAAGAGCTTTTTTTAAAGTACAAACAATAAAATCGTGCTTACCCTTTAAATATTGTTCTCTACCTTTATCAACAGGCGCCGCTGCTGCAAGTGATGTTTTCAAATCCTCGTACGCTTTAGCGACCGTTGGCATCTTGTTGAGATAATCTCTGAAATTTATGTAATTTATCCATTCCATACCGTCCGCTAAAACAACATGAATGAAGTGGGTTTGCAGGTCGCCCGTACCGTCATAATAGCTACCACAGGCAAAGAGAAGTTGGTCTTTTAAATTAACATTAGGGCGATAATAAAAACCAGCATTATTTAACTCCGCCTCCAACGCAAGAACATCTTTGAAATTATCTACGGCAACCGCAATATCAATTATTGGCTTGGCTTTTATTGTAAGTATAGATGTGCTTCCCACATGCTGAATATCCTTTGCGACAGTACCTAAAATCTTATGCAAACGGAAAATCGTTCTCTGTGCTTCAAGTTCCCATTCTTTCTCGTGGTTGAAAAGTTTTACTGTTCCTCTTTTTAATCCAATCATTTTTCACGCTCCAAACAAACTTTAATCTTATTATCCAATACAATGCTGTGTTTAAACTAGCTTGATGCCCATCCTACTCTCTCGATAAATAATTCTCGATTAGGCTATTTTGAAAATTTACATTTTGGAACTGTATTTTTTGCATTTCATAGCCATTTGGGATTCACTGCGGTTAATCTTGTCAGTCCCGATATTTGGGCAGCAAGACTTTTCAGCTATTCTGAGCTGTTTGTACTTACACGGTAGTAAATACCGACTCGTTTCTCTCTTAAGAGGCTTTGCAGAAAATATTCAATTCTTTTGTTTTCAGCCACAACAAATCCTCCGTGATTTCAGATTTCTTGACAAATTCGAATTTGTGGAGCTCCCATTTTACTCATAACAAGAAGTTACTCTAAGTCTTGAATATTCATTTTATCAAGTTGGGAACGAATCTTCAGTTTCTCGCGACAGCTAAAATAGAAGCCCAGTAAAATAATCGTTGAGATATTGCTAATTAGGAATGTTGAAGCAATCAGCATAAATATATCCCCGCCAGTCATTCCATCATAAATCGCCATGCTAAAAATCATAATTAAAGAATATAAAAATGAAATTGTCGAAAGTATAAGCTATCATCAATAAATTTTATTAAAGTAGATTGATAGTTTTATAGAAAAATTAGAAGTTATAGCTTATCTTTATACTACTAAAGGAATTTCACTGTATAATAGAATGGCTATGAATATAGAATTCTTCCTGACTTGGCTGGAATTTTTTCTCCATTTTTACCAGACTCTCATCAAAGCGCTCGACTTCTTGTTCGTCTATCTTCATCACAGGGCTATCATAATAAACCCATTTCCTCCCGTCCAAAGCTTCCGGCTTCAGTTCTTTTACCATCATTGCTGCTGGAAATGTTTCATTCTCAAGACAGATATTGTACTTTTTACAACTCTTAAAGCCAAGGCTTACATAATTGCTTGGGTTTCCAAATATTACAATCACATCATAACCAAGTGAAACCGCCTGTTCAAAAGAATGCTCTATAAGCATTTTCCCGTAACCCATTCTTTGGTATTCCGGAATAATGCAAACCGGACCGAAGGTAAGGATTTCTTTTTCTTTCCCTGACTCATCAACTAGTTTTGCTTTTGTGTACATTATATTCCCGATAATCTGACTATCAACTTCAATCACCAGATCTAACTCCGGCACAAAGTCCTTGTGAGATCGCATAACATGAACTAAATAATGTTCATTGCACCCCGGAATATATAAATTCCAAAAAGATTTCCTCGTGATTTCTTCTACTTTCTCATAATCTGTTTCTTTTTCATTCCTAACCTTAATTATTTTGTTCATTTATAAACCTCCT
>JBFNEZ010000024.1:0-30694 GCA_040797825.1 Thermotaleaceae bacterium
CTTTTACCATTCTAAGGGCATCATCAAAATTACCATCTATGGCGATAATTTCTGCCCCATAGGCAATGGCTTGAGCTAATTTTCCCATGGCTATTTTTTTATTTGGAATGATGACAATACAACGAATCCCCGCTTTCGCTGCATAGGCTGCAGCAGCCGCAGAAGTATTTCCTGTAGAAGCACAAATGATTGCTTGAGAACCTGCTTCTACTGCCTTTGTTACTGCCATGGTCATCCCTCGATCCTTAAAGGACCCTGTAGGATTTAAACCGTCATATTTCAAATAGATTTCCAGCCCATCCATTTCTTTTTCTAAGTTGCATGCTCGAATCAGAGGTGTATTCCCCTCGCAAAGTGAAATTTCCTTTGTTTCCGCTGTAACAGGTAAATACTCTCTGTAGTGATGAATCAATCCTTGCCATCTCATTAAGCTTTCTCCCCCAATTTCATGATCTTTTTAACATTCATTATTCCTAATTTCGACTGAAGATACTCAATTTTTTCATTTAGTTCTTCTTCGTTTTTTACTTCTACAACAACTGCCACTTCTCCTCTTTCTTTTTCTTCCTCAGCGAAAATATTACATGTTTGAAATAATTGGCCTAAGACGGCCATCATTTTATATCTTTCTGAAGTTTGTATCCTTAAAAACCAATTTCCTGGCATATCCCATAATCCCGTTACAGAGATTTTTTCACGTGTACAAGCTTTTTTCTCTTTCTTATTATTTTGTATAATATGGACTATATCTCCTAATACGGCACTTGCTGTAGGCAACTTCCCTGCACCTTTTCCTGTAAACATCATCTCCCCAACTGCATCTCCCTTAATAAAAATACCATTAAATTCATTTTCTATCTTTCCTAGGCTTCCTCCACTTGGAACGAGTACAGGACGAACTGCCCCGTACAAGCCCTTATCTGTCATATGACTCATAGCCAGAAGTTTAATGGTACAACCTTGCTTTCGAGCATAATCCATATCTTCTTTGTCCAGTTGGCAGATTCCCTCTGTAGGGATTTCTTGCCAGTCAATTTTTCGATTATAGGCAATTGCAGAAAGAATGGCCAGTTTCCGCGCAGCATCGTATCCCATAACATCGGACTCTGGGTTTGCCTCCGCAAAGCCTAATGCCTGTGCCTCTTTTAAGGCATCTTCATAGCTTCTATTTTCTTCGTACATCTTCGTAAGAATAAAATTGGTAGTACCATTGAGGATAGCAACAATCTGGGAAATTTCATTGGCCGCTAGGGATTCTCCTATAGGTCTCAAAATTGGAATTCCACCGCCAACACTGGCCTCATAGGCCAGGGTCACACCATTATTTTCAGCAATACCACTGAGCTCATCTCCATAGGCCGCAATAAGATCTTTATTGGCTGTTACCACATGTTTTTTCATTTCTAAGGCTTTTTTCACATAGTGATAAGCTGGATTCAAGCCTCCCATGACTTCCACAATGATCTGAATATCCTCATTTAAAAGTTCTTCAAATTTATCAGTAAGTAAATTTTGATTTTCCTTATATTTTCCCATATTTCTTACTAATATTTTTTGTACGCTTAAGTCATCCCCTATTTTTGAGGGCAAATTCCCGATGTTTCTTTGAATCAACTCAACCACACCAGAGCCTACAACACCATAACCCAATACACCTATTGACACCATTTTAGTTTTCCTCCTACTCCATTGCAATTAATTCTACCTTGGATACTCCTTTTAAGCTCCTCAATCCTTCAAGCAAATCATCAATGCCTACCATAGATTCAGAAATATCAAAGGTTATGCTTACATTGGCAATGTTATTAATGGGAATATCTTGATTAATCGTTAGAATATTTACATTCCATGTTGCTAATTTGTTTAATAGGTTTGACAATATTCCGGGCATATGATTTAAAAGTAAAGTAATGGTAACTTTTTGTCCCTTCGTTCCCTCTGAGGAATCGAATATATAATCCTTGTATTTGTAAAATGTACTTCTACTGATCCCTGTCATCTGCACTGCCTCCGTTATGCCTTTAGCGCGGCCTGTTCTTAGTAACTCTTTGGTTTCCAATACTTTTTCATAAATATCTGGTAGTATTTCCGTATCAATAATAAGATATTTCTTATCTGACATTTCATCACCCCTTTTGTACGCTATGCAAGTACAGATGTTTTTTTACCGAAAACTATAACAATAATCTTATCATACTTTTCTTTTGTATACAATATCTTTTCATAAAAATAACAGACAATTTTGTCTGTTATTTTTGCAAGCTTATATATGAAATTTCAGAAAGCTATTTATTGTTTTTGAAATAATAGTTTATCTTCTTGAATTTTCACCAGGATTTCATCATCTTTTCCTATGGTTCCCTTTAACATTTCTTCCGAAAGTTCATCTTCCAGCATTTTAGTAATAGCACGCTTCAAAGGTCTTGCACCAAAGGCCTGATCAAAACCCTTTTCTGCCAGAAGCTTTTTGGCTTCATCAGTAACTTGAATTTTTATATCCAGTGCCTTTAAGCGCTTCATCAGATCTTTAACCATTAAATCGACTATTTGATTGATATGCTCCTGCTCTAAGGCATGGAACACAATAATTTCATCTATACGATTTAAAAACTCTGGCCGGAAGGTTCTTTTTAAATCCTCCATAATGTTTTCCTTCATTTCTTCGTAGGCATTCTCTTTTTGATCTCCTTCTACAACACTGAAGCCTAAGGTTCTCTGCTTTTTAATGGTATGGGCGCCTACATTAGAAGTCATGATTACAACCGTATTTTTAAAATCCACATACCTTCCCTTTGCATCTGTCAGCCTGCCATCATCCAGGATTTGCAATAGGATATTAAATACATCGGGATGGGCCTTTTCAATCTCGTCAAACAGAATAACAGAATAAGGCTTTCTCCGAACCTTCTCTGTCAGTTGTCCGCCTTCATCATAGCCAACATAACCAGGAGGAGAACCTACCAAACGGGATACCGTATGTTTTTCCATATACTCGGACATATCAATACGAATCATCGCATCCTCATCACCAAAAATAGCTTCTGCCAGGGCTTTGGATAACTCGGTTTTACCTACTCCTGTGGGTCCAAGGAAAATGAAGGAACCAATGGGCCTTTTCGGATCCTTAAGACCTACCCGGGCTCTTCGAATAGCCTTTGAAACAGCTTTTACTGCTTCCTCTTGACCAATCACCCGCTTATGAAGAATACTTTCGATATTCAACAGTCTTTCTGATTCCTCTTGGGCCAGTTTTTTCACAGGTATCCCCGTCCATTGGGAAACGATATGGGCTATTTCCTCTTCTCCAACCATTTCTTGGTGATTGATTGCAGTTCGCCAATTAGTTTTACGGTTGCTCAATTCATCTCTCATTTTCTTTTCTTGGTCACGGACACGAGCGGCTTTTTCAAAATCCTGAGCACTGATAGCTTCCTCTTTTTCTTTCGATAGTTCTTCAATTTTTTCTTCTAAATCCTTCAGCTCTGGCGGTTGTGTAGCAATCTGCAGACGTACTCTAGAGGCAGCTTCGTCAATTAAGTCAATAGCCTTATCTGGCAAAAATCGATCGGTGATATATCGATGGGACAGCTCTGCTGCTGCATTTAAGGCCTCATCGGTTATTTTTACGCGATGATGGGCTTCATAGCGATCCCGTAATCCCTTTAATATCTGCACCGTTTCTTCCACTGTCGGTTCTTCCACCGTAATAGGTTGAAATCTTCTCTCTAAGGCAGGGTCCTTTTCAATATGCTTACGATACTCATCTAAGGTAGTTGCACCAATAGCCTGTAGCTCTCCCCTAGCTAAAGCTGGTTTTAGGATATTGGATGCATCAATAGCACCTTCTGCAGCACCGGCTCCAATAATGGTATGCATTTCATCAATAAATATAATCACATCTCCTGCTTTTCGCAATTCTTCCATTACCTTTTTCAATCTATCCTCAAATTCCCCTCGATACTTGGCACCAGCTACCATAGAAGCCAAGTCCAATGTAATTACCCGTTTGTTTCTTAATATTTCAGGTATCTTTCCTTCGATAATTCTTTGGGCCAGCCCTTCTGCGATAGCAGTTTTTCCTACACCTGGTTCTCCAATGAGACATGGATTATTTTTAGTTCTTCTGCTGAGTATCTGAACAACTCTTTCAATTTCCTTTTCTCTTCCTACTACAGGATCTAATTTTCCTTCTTTGGCCATCTCTGTTAAATCACGTCCATACTCATTAAGACTGGGCGTTGTTGTCTTGCCATTTCCATCGAAGGATTGACTTTCTCCATCCTTAGGAGTAGGGTTTCCAAGCATTTTCATGACCTCTTCTCTAGCTTTTGCCAGATTGACTCCACTATCTACTAAAATTTTTGCTGCAATTCCCTCTCCTTCTCGAATCAGTCCTAAAAGCAAGTGTTCTGTTCCAATATAACTATGTCCTAGTCTTCTAGCCTCCGCAAAGCTTAATTCAAAGACCCTTTTTGTTCTAGGGGTAAATCCTAGGAGCTGTGTCCCTTCATCTTCTCCAATACCAATGATTTCTTCTATCTTCTTTTTTAACTGTTCTAGACTTATATCCATATTGGTTAATACTTTTGCTGCAATTCCTTCGCCTTCTTTTACCAAGCCCACTAGCAAATGCTCGGTACCCACATAATTATGTCTTAACTGTTGGGCTTCCTCTTGTGCCAATAGAATTACTTTTTGAGCCCTTTCCGTAAATCTTCCAAACATTGCCATTTGTTCCACCTCCGTTGTATTCGATGCTTTTTCTATTTCCTGCAACCTAATTTATCTCGGATAAAGGTTGCTCTACGAATATCTCTTTCATTGCCACTCAAAGCTTTATCCGCCATTTTTTGAAGGTAAGCAGGTTGTGTCATCACCATCAATTGATTAATACCCTCTATGTGTACCCCATCTAAAATACCTAAATCAATTCCCAACCTCAAATCTGACAAAAGAGACATACACTCTTGGGAGCTTAGGATTCTGGCATTGGATAGAATTCCATAGGATCTAAAAATCTTATCTTCGAGAGCTACCCGGTTGTTATCCAACAGAGTACTTCGGGCATCCCTTTCCTTTTGAATGATCTGCTTTGTCACATCCTTTAGGTTGGCAACAATCTCTTCTTCACTTCTTCCTAGTGTAATCTGATTGGATATTTGAAAAACATTGCCTACAAAGTCAGTTCCTTCACCGTAGAGACCTCTTACTGCTAGGCCAATTTGAGTAGCCGCTTGTAAAATTCGACTGATATAGCCTGTCATATTTAGAACAGGTAAATGTATCATAACCGAGGCCCGGATCCCTGTTCCAACATTGGTAGGGCAAGATGTTAAATAACCCAATTGTTCATCAAATGCATAGGATATATTTTCTTCCAGTAGATCATCTACCTTATCTGCTGTATTCCATGCTTCATAGAGTTGGAATCCAGGAAGGAGACATTGGATACGAATATGATCCTCTTCATTGATCATAATACTGATAGATTCATCCTTATTCAGCAGTGTTGCGCTCTTTTCATGATTTTCTGCTAAGCTGGGACTAATCAGATGCTTTTCCACCAAAACCTGCCGTTCTATAGGAAGACAGCTTTCCATCTCTACTAAATGAAAATCTTTCTTTAAAAGGGTGTTGCCTTGGAGAATAACATCTCCTACCGCTTTAATGACTTCTTTACTCTTTTCTTTAGTCAATGCTATGGGAAAAGGGTATTCTTGAAGATTTCTTGCCAATCTTATTCTGCTGCTGATAATAATATCTCCATCAGGCCCTGATTGCTCTAACCATTTTGTCATAGACCCACCCCCTAGATTTTACCTGGGAGCTGACTTTCCATCTCCCGAATTTTATCACGAATCACAACTGCCCTTTCAAATTCTTCCCTTCTAACGGCTTCTTCTAAATCCTTTTTCAAATTTTGTATTTCCCGTCTAAGACGAAGGATCCCTCCCGATCGTTTAGGCAGTTTTCCAGCATGGGTATCATTTCCTTGAACCCGTTTAATCAGTGCCAGCAATTTTTCTTGAAAAGCTGTATAACATTGATCACATCCTAATCTTCCCAGTTGCTTAAATTTTCCATAGGTCATACCGCAATGATCACACTTTGTAGTCTTAATGTAATCTACCTTGATAGGAGAATCTTGTATGGAATCTAAAAGACCTGTAAGAAAATTATTAATAGTAAAGGAAGAGTCAAAGGACATTTCTTCACTTTGTTTCGCACACTGTTCACATAAATGGAGTTCTGTCTTTTTTCCATTTAAAATCTTGGTAACATGAACCGTGGCATTCTGTTTGTTGCATTTTTCGCACAACATTTTATTCCCTCCCCCCTTGGTTAAACAGAATCATCAACATGTTTTTTAAAATCCTTGCCCTTACCTCATCTCTTATATGAGGAGGGACATGTATGCTTCGATCCCCAATGGCAGCAGCCATAATCCGTCTCTCTCGTTCCGTGATATAGTTTTTTTCCTGTATCATACTGATTATGGTCATGGCTCGCATCATACTAATAGAATCTTCAATTTCCTCAAGCAATAATCTAACAAATTTGTTTTTGTCCATATTCGCTCGAACAATTTTGATATAGCCACCACCACCTCTTCGACTTTCAATAATATATCCTTTATCAATACTAAATCGAGTGGTTAACACATAATTGATCTGCGATGGTGCACAATTAAAATAATTGGCTAATTCATTTCTTTGGATCTCAATAGATTTATTGTTGGCATCTTCTAATAGTTCCTTAATAAAACCCTCAATCACATCACTGATTCTAGACATAGCCATCACTCCAAAATTGACTTTCTTTGACCTTTAATAATATTTTAAATAAACTTTTTGAAAATTTCAAGTCCGTTTTTTATTTTTTTTATCCTTTTTATTTTATATTTTTACCACTTTTAAAAATAGCCAATCACAATGATTGGCTATTTTTAATTCCTTTTTTTATGAGCAATTATGTGATATTCTTCTCCCTCGTGACTTCCCTTGGTTAGCACTTCAAAATTATTTTTTTCAAGTATGGCAAATATGTAGTCCGATTGGTCATCATCATATTTATCAATGGTGATAATCAGTTCATCCTCATTTTTCATATTCTGGATAACGTCTATCAATTTATCATTTGCACTTAAACCAAGCTCTTCTTCTAAATGTATATAGTGATCAGACATTACGCTCCCTCCTCCTATTAGTTTGCTTGGTTATTTTTTGCATTTATAAAGATATTATGCTTTTTATTTTTGAAAAGAAAAACGGAGCCGAAGCTCCGTTGGCTATTTTTCAGTTTTTGCTGCATCAATTACTTTTTGACTGAGGTGCTGAGGCATCTCATCATATCTTTCAAAAACCATGGTAAAACTTCCCCGAGCTTGGGTCATTGAACGTAAATCCGTAGCGTATTTAAACAGCTCTGCTTGAGGTGCTTCTGCAATAACCTTTTGACCGCCATCTCCCAAAGGTTCCATCCCTAGGATTCTACCCCGGCGTTTGTTCATATCTCCCATAATATCTCCCATATAATCTTCTGGGGCAACGATTTCCACTTTCATAATAGGTTCTAAGAGTACTGGTTTTGCCATTTCCATCCCTTTTTTGAAAGCCAGAGAAGCAGCTATCTTAAAGGCCATCTCTGAAGAATCTACATCGTGATAGGAACCATCGTAAAGTACTGCTTTTAGATTCACCACAGGATATCCTGCTAAAACTCCGGTTTCAAGGCATTCTCTTAGCCCTTTTTCTACTGCAGGAATATACTGCTTTGGCACAGAACCGCCGAAGATTTCCTCTGTAAATACAAAGTCTTCTTGTACAGGCTCAAAACGTATTTTAACATCTCCATATTGACCATGTCCACCAGATTGCTTTTTATGTTTTCCCTGTACCTCAGAACGACCTTTAATTGTTTCCCTATAGGGTATACGTGGATCGACCAGTTGTACATCCACACCAAATTTATGTTTTAATTTGTTGGTGATCACGTTGATATGCATATCTCCTTGACCACCAATAAGGGTCTGCTTGGTCTCAGCATTTCGAATCACTACAAAGGTTGGATCTTCTTCTGTTAGACGATTTAATCCCAATCCGATCTTTTCTTCATCACCCTTGGCCTTGGGTTCTACCGCCATAAAAAGAGTTGGAGCTGGAAAAGCTACTTTGTTGTATTTCACCGGGTGATTTCTATCGCATAGTGTATCTCCTGTACCCGCATATTGAAGTTTTGCAATTGCTGCTATATCTCCTGCGGTAACCTTACTTACATTAATTTGATTTTTTCCTCTTAGTAAGAAGAGATTTCCGACCTTTTCAACTTCTTCCTTTTCTGGATTATAGATTTCCATATCTGTGGTAAGCTTTCCTGAACATACCTTTATTAGAGAAATTTTTCCCACATAGGGATCCACAATGGTCTTAAACACGTACCCTGAAAAGGGCTCATTTTCGTTGATCTTCTTCTGTATAGGTTTATTTTCCTTTAAGTGAATACCTTCAACTACTTGAATATCTCCTGGAGAAGGCATATAATCTCCAATCATATTCATTAATGTATGGACACCGATACTATTGATACCTGCTCCAAGGATGACAGGCACAATATCTCCAGCCAGTACCCCTTTACGTAAGCCATCATGAATTTCTTCCATGGTGAATTCTTCTCCACCAAAATATTTTTCCATCAAAATTTCATCGCTCTCTGCTACAGACTCCATCAGCATCTCTCTCACAGAAGCAATGCTGTCCATCATATCTTCAGGAATGGGTTGATCTACACAATCCTTTCCATTGTACACTCTAGCAACCATATCAACAACATTAACAATGCCTTTAAAGCCAGTGCCCTCTCCTAATGGAATGGCAAAAGGTGCTACTGCTTTCCCAAACTTTTCTCTTAAATCAGCGAGTAATTTATCAAAATTAACGTTTTCCTTATCCATCTTGTTAACAAAGATGAACTTTGGCATTTTGCTATCTACCGTATATTTCCAGACTTTTTCTGTTCCCACCTCTATACCCGAAGAGGCGTCCATGACAATGACTGTTCCGTCAGCAACCCGTAAAGCACTTTGTACTTCACCAATGAAGTCGAAGTATCCGGGAGTATCAAGTATGTTATACTTACAATCCTTCCACTCAATAGGAATTAAAGAGGTACCAATAGAGATCTTACGGGCGACTTCTTCCTTGTCAAAATCGGATACAGTGTTTCCATCCTCAACTCTTCCAAGTCTGTTTGTAACTTTCGTGGTAAATAACATGGATTCGGTTAAAATTGTCTTACCGCAGCCTCCATGACCTACTAATGCTACATTACGTATTTTGTCACTTTGATAGTCCTTCATTAATATGCTCCCCCTCGCTTCAATATTTATTGTCATTTGGGACAACTATAGTTATAATATTCTATATTATTCTGAAAACTCCTTTTGGTTTTTAGTTTTTGTTATCTTTTGGTAAATTTTTTTAATTTTATAATGCTTCCATATATTTACTGTTTACTATATTATTCCATGTACTTACTACATTATGCATTCCTTATACAATATTTTTATACCCATCTATTTTTGACTAAAAAATAAAAAACGGCAATGCCGTCTTTTATTCAATGATTCCTGACATGGTAATGACTTCCAAACCTCTATCCCGAAGGGTTTTGATAAAGATATTTAACCCGATAGAGTCACTGGCCATATGACCTGCCACAATCACATTTCCTATATTTTGTTTTTCTACTGCTTCCCGTACATCATCGGGAATGTGCATACAGATAATGGTTCCTACTCCAGCCTCAAAATAAGCCTTAAAAACCTCAGCCCCTCCATTTGTTCCGCCAGCCATCAACACAGCAATTTTTCCTGCATAATCTCTCTCACTACCTACCCGAATAACAGGACCTGCCGGCGTCTTTTGATATTCTTCAATCTCCATTAAACAGTTCATAACGTCCTTTAGGGTTGCCTTTGGACGTCCCTCTAGGGCTTTATCAATATGATTCTGAACAAATTTCTCTGTAATCCTATCTATGGGCAAATGTATATTCATATAGGGCATGTGAAGTAATTTTGCTGCCGATTGAAGGCGGTCATAGTTTTTTACATGGGAATTCCTCTCAATACTATTCATTTTGCTTTTTAATGCCTTTTGAGCCTTGTTGATAGGTATTCCAAAAGATACCATCTTATCGATCTGTACTTCCAATACCCTATGAAAATATATCTCCTGTTCTCCCGTATGGGGATGGTGCCCAATCACTAAATCTACACCAAGCTCTTTTGCTAGTAGCAATTCTTGTGTCTCCATGTCAATACCAAATAATATTTTCCGAATATCTGAACCCTCAACGGAGATACCCGAGTCCCATGGCACTTCTTTTAAATCTCCTAATTCCAATGCCAATTCCATTATTTCTTTTGTATTCATATCAATCACCCTCTATTTAAGATAATCTGTATATATTGTCTATTATTATTTTGCTGTCATTACTTCAACAAGAGCCTTTACATAGGCACCTAAATCTGGGGGTCTGCGGCTAGATACAATGTGCCCATCTACCACAACAGGCTCATCAAACCAAATCGCACCTGCATTCTCCATATCATCTCGAATACCTGGTGTACTGGTAACTTTTCTTCCCTTTAAAATCTTAGCTGATATCAGCACCCAACCCGCATGACAGATTTGACCTATTGTTTTTTTATTTTCATCCATATACCGTACCATGGCTAAAACCTCTGGATATCGTCTTAATTTGTCAGGGGACCATCCCCCAGGAACTAAAATAGCATCATAATCAGAGATATCAATATCCCCAAAGGCATAGTCAGAAACTGCGGGAACACCATATTTTCCTATGTAGGTTTCCTTAGCCTTTGGTCCTACCAGATCCACTTGAGCACCTTCTTCTCTCAAGTATAGCAAAGGGTACCAAAGCTCTAAATCCTCAAATTCCTGTTCAACCAAAGCAACTACATTTTTGCCTTTTAAGGTCATTTTTCATCGCTCTCCTTTATTTCTTGATTTCAAACTGTTATATTTCATTATACACTATTTTCCTTCTTTCAAAACAAATATAATATTTGAAGCTTATCAGAACGTGTACCATAATCAGCTAATTCCTAAATTTTAGGTTATAGAGGGAGACCTTTTCTAGCCTCCCCTTTAACTTAATGAAATACTCTATTCTTCTTCAGACATCGAACTATAACAACCATGATCAGCAGCAGGAATCAAAGGTGGTACTGCTACCTGACGTTTTTGCAAAAGTTTAAGAGTTAAATAAATAACGGCTTTTTCCTCAATTCTCTTGAACTCCCTTTCTTCGAAGGGAAGTATTCCTCTTTTTGGAACAGTAGGATTCAAGTATTCATCAAACTCAACGATCCTGCTGCTTATAAGCTCACAGTAAGGAAGCTCATTATAGTACTCTGTACTAATTTGATTGAACTCAGACAAGTCTGAAGACAACAAGTGGTCTTTGTCGGCGAAATCTGGTCCAGAAACATCCTGCTTTCTAAAATAACGGAATTCTGTAGATTCACTTGGTATCGGTGGAAGCGGTGCAATTCCATTATAGGTTATAGGCGTGGTACAGCTAAAAGGTGTATCTACGGTGCAGTGTTTTATATCTCCGCAAACAGCATCTTTATTGGAAGACTTCCGGGTAGCATATTGAATGTTCTTTCTGATGAAACCCTTAATGAAGAGCATATTGGTATTCTGAAGCAATAAACATTGAGTAATTTTTAGGTGCTTTTTGATATCTTTGATCTCTAAGGCTGCTTCAGGTAAACTAATAATAGAATTTACATTAATTTGTACAGTCAATTCTGCCAAAACCACAGGTATTTTAGCCACAGCGCCAGTTGCTAGGGGTCTAATCTTCACTGGCAAATTCGCGGCATCCACAGTGGTTCCTCCTATTACCGTCGCACTAGCTTCTCTCGTCATAGCCTTTCCATCAAATAGTCCATCTATTTTTGGCATCTGATATTTTGTCCAGGGCATCGTTTTATCATCCTTCCTTTATTTATTATCCTTATCTTCAGACTCACTGCAGTTGTCCTAGTACAGGTTATGTACTTGACTCCATTTTTGATACCCTTTTGGAAAATATTAGAAATGTTATTCGTATCAATGCTTTGACTGTATTCCTTTACCTATCGGACCAAAATTGCTGCACAATTTCTTGTATATATTTTGATTTTGCTGCCCTTTTATATTGTCTCCAGGTCTTAGGAAAAAGAGATTTGTATGTACTGCTTGTAAATCGTTCATCAATCAGAAGTACTACTCCTCTATCCTGCTCTCTGCGGATTACCCGACCTACTGACTGCAATACCTTATTCATACCAGGATACATATATGCATACTCATATCCTTTATGATTTTTCTTTTGAAAATAATCTCTGATAATATCTGTTTCTAAACATATCTGGGGCAGACCCACGCCAATGATAATGGCTCCAATCAATCGTTCTCCTGGCAAATCAATCCCCTCAGAAAAAACACCTCCCATTACAGCAAAGCCCACCAAGGTCTGCTCCCTATCTTCTCTAAAATTCTCAAGAAATAGTTCTCGCTCTTCCTCAGTCATAGTGGGTTTTTGTTCTAATGTAACTACATTTCCATGGTTTTTACGAAACAGAGCTGTTATTTCCTGCATGTATTTATAGGAGGGAAAAAACACCAGATAATTCCCTTTTTTTGTAGAAATAAGGTTAGAGATGCACTGCAAAACACTTTGATAGCTGGTCTCTCTATTTTTATATTTTGTGGATATGCTATCATCTATCAATAAACAAAGATTTTTTTCTTCAAAGGGCGAATCTAATAGCATTCTATGATCGGTTTCTCTGCCTCCTAAAATTTCTCTGAAATAAGAAATAGGTGTCAAGGTAGCAGAGAAAAAAACCACTGCCTTACCCCTTTTGGTTGCTTCTTCCAGTAAAAAAGATGGATCTAAGCAAAAAAGCTTCAGCTTAAAATCCCGATCGATTTTTTCTCCATAGGTAACATATCGGCTATCATAACACTCTCCGATTCTTAAAAAGGAAACCGCTTCAAAGTAAAAATCTAACAAAGCTTGATAATCTTCTGTTCTCTCATTTTTCTGCAGCCATTCATCAGCCTCAGTAACAAATCTACGAAGGATACTATACAATTCTCTCGGCTCTTCCATTGACACAAAGTTTTCCTTTTCTACACAACGTTTTTTTGTCTCCACCATGTGAGTATTGATCTGATGAAGGGTTTTGGCTAATTTCTTATTTTTATGCTGCAGCATTTTTTTTAGATTAAGTATCGGGTTTTTATACAACACAGCCGAGAACATCTCTCGTGAACGATCCACTAAATTATGGGCCTCATCAATTAGAAAAGTGTATTCTTCTCCTTCTTCTGTGAAAAAACGTCTTAAATAGACCCTGGGATCAAAAACATAGTTATAATCACAGATCACACAATCTGCCCATAGAGCAAGATCAAGGGAAAACTCAAAGGGACATATGTGATGCTTTTGACTATAGGACTCAATGATAGTACGGCTAAAGGAATCTTCATATTCAAATATCTCCTCAAGCGCTGGATTAACCCGATCAAAATGCCCCTTTGCATAAGTACATTCTTCTGGTGTACAGGATGCGCCCTTTTCAAAACAAATCTTTTCCTTTGCAGTCAAGGTAAGTCTCTTACAGCGCAGTCCCTTCTGCTCCATTTTTTCAAAGCCTTCTTCAGCCACACTTCGGGTAATCGTCTTGGCGGTTAAGTAAAAAATTTTTGAAGTCAGTCCTTCCCCCATGGCTTTCACTGCTGGAAAAAGGGTTGAAATAGTTTTTCCTGTACCTGTTGGTGCCTGGACAAAGAGCTTCTTTCCTTCTCGGATAGTTTTATATACTGCTACAGCTAACTCTCTTTGTCCTTTTCTATAGGTCTCAAAGGGAAAATCTAAGTTTTTGATACTTTGATTTCTCTTGGTTGTCCAGTTCTGAATCCTGTTGGCCCAGATATAATATTTTTCTATTAAATCCCTGGTGAAATCCTTTAGTTCTTCTATAGAAAAGACTTTACACAGCTTTTTTATCCCTTCTGTCTCTAAATGATAATAGGTCAGCTGAAGGGTAATGTTCTCCAACTGATTTTGAATGCCATAGATGTATCCATAGCATTTTACCTGTGCCCAATGAAGCACGTTGCTTTCTATCTCAAAGTCCTCTAAGGGTCGGGTAGTTGTTTTGATCTCATCTATCACACACCCATCTTCCTCCCGAATAATCCCATCGGCTCGTCCTTGAAGAATAAAGGTTATGTCCTTCCAATCCACTATATGTTTTAAAGTGATTTCCGCGGTGTAATTCTCTCCATAGGATTTTTGCAGTTTTTGATGGGCTTTTGTTCCCTCTATGGCACGACTGCTGCTCATAAATCGGCTGTCCAAATCTCCTCCGCGAAGAACAAACTCCACCAAGTTTCGTATTGATAGGGTCACTTCGTTCTTTTCCTCCATATTTCCATACCTTTCTGCGCTTATATAAAAGATGGTATTGAAGCTCTTGCTTCAATACCATCTTTTATATTATTGTACCACAATATTATAAATTCTGCCTGATACGTATATTTCTTTAATTACTTTTTTACCTTCTATCAATTTAAAGATACTCTCATCTTCTTCAAGCTTTCTTCTTGCATCCTCCTGTGTACCATCAGAAGGAATCACAATTTTTCCACGGACTTTACCATTAATTTGAACAGGAATCTCTATCATTTTTTCAACAGTTTTCGCATCATCCCAAACAGGCCATGGCTGTTGATTGATCATTCCTTCAAAGCTCAACTGCTGCCAAAGCTCTTCACAGATGTGAGGAGCCACAGGACTTAATAGGGTTAAGAAAGCAGCCATCTCTCCCTTATTTACTTTTCCTGCACTGTTAAAATCATTAATTAGGGTCATTAGAGCAGCTATACCTGTGTTGAACTTCAACGTTTCAAAGTCTTCTGTAACCTTTTTGATAGTTTTATGCATGTTGGTCTCTAATTCTAGAGAAAAGCTATCGCCTTCTACCAGAATGGTCTGTAGTTTCCATACCCGATCTAAAAATCTTCGACAACCCTTCACACCATTTTGAGACCAAGGCACGCTTTTTTCAAAATCTCCGATAAACATTTCATAGAGTCTAAAGGTATCGGCACCAAACTCTTCTATGATATCATCGGGATTAACTACATTTCCTCTTGATTTGGACATTTTTTCATTATTTTCTCCCAAAATCATACCATGAGATGTACGTTTTTGATAGGGTTCTGGAGTTGGAACAATACCGCAGTCATATAAAAACTTATGCCAGAATCTGGAGTATAGTAAATGGAGTGTTGTGTGCTCCATACCTCCATTGTACCAGTCGATAGGCAGCCAGTAATCTAAATTTTCCTTACTGGCAAAAGCTTCATGATTATGGGGATCTATATAGCGAAGAAAATACCAAGAGGACCCTGCCCATTGAGGCATGGTATCTGTCTCTCGCTTACCTTTTCCACCGCACTTTGGACAGGTGGTTTCAATCCAATCCGTTATCTTGGCTAAAGGAGACTCGCCATTGTCAGTAGGTTCATAGCTTTCTACCTCTGGCAGCAACAGGGGCAGCTCTGATTCAGGAACGGGAACCCAGCCACATTCCTCACAGTAAATCATCGGAATCGGTTCACCCCAGTAACGTTGCCGTGAAAAGACCCAATCTCTCAGCTTGTAGTTGACCTTTCGCTTTCCTAATCCTTCTGCCTCTAGCCACTGACTGATCTTCTCCTTAGCCTCTTTTACCGACAGTCCATTTAAGAAGTCAGAATTCACCAAAAGGCCGCCTTCATTTTCCGTATAGGCTCCTTCCTCAATGTTCCCTCCTGAGACAACTTCTATTATAGGCAGCTGAAATTTCTTTGCAAACTCCCAGTCTCTTTCATCATGGCCAGGTACCGCCATGATAGCTCCTGTGCCATAGGACATCAATACATAATCAGAAATAAAGATAGGGATTTCTTTCTTCGTTGCAGGATTGACAGCTGAGATACCTTCAATTTTAACACCTGTTTTATCCTTTGCCATTTCCGTACGTTCAAAGTCTGACTTTTTATTGGCACTGTCGATATAGGCCTCTAGAGCTTCTTTATTTTGTATATATTCTGCCAATTCCTCAATCAAAGGATGTTCTGGTGCAATCACCATATAAGTAGCCCCAAACACGGTATCGGGTCGTGTGGTATAAACACGGATAAATTTGCCTCCTGTTACAGCAAAATCCATTTCCATTCCCTCAGAGCGACCAATCCAATTCTTTTGCTGTATTTTAACCCTTTCGATATAGTCAACTAAATCTAAATCCTGAATCAGTTTTTCTGCATATTCTGTAATCTTTAACATCCACTGATTCTTAATCTTTCGAACCACTTCTCCGCCGCAGCGTTCGCAGACGCCATTGACAACTTCCTCATTGGCCAGACCTACCTTACAATCGGTACACCAGTTGATAGCTGCTTCTTTCTTGTAAGCCAATCCCTTTTCATAAAGCTTTAGGAAAATCCACTGGGTCCATTTGTAATAGTCGGGATCAGTGGTATTGATCTCTCTTGACCAGTCAAAGGATAATCCTAGGGCTTTTAACTGAGATTTAAATCGTGCCACATTTCTCTCAGTCACCACTCTTGGGTGTATTTTATTTTTGATAGCATAGTTTTCCGTAGGTAATCCGAAGGCATCCCAGCCAATTGGGTACAGTACATTGTATCCCTGCATTCTTCTTTTTCTGGCCACTATATCCAAAGCCGTATAGGGCCGAGGGTGTCCTACGTGGAGTCCTTGCCCTGATGGGTAGGGAAATTCTATTAAGGCATAATACTTCGGTTTTGATTTGTCCTCAGAAGCATAAAAGGTTCCTTCACGATCCCAGATATCCTGCCACTTCTTTTCGATATCCATTGGATTGTATCTTGTCATAATCCTTCACATCCTTATTCGAATTAGTTATAAAATCAAAAAAAGCCCTCGTCAACATTAGAGACGAAAGGCTCGCGGTACCACTCTATTTGACAGCAAAGAACTGCCCCCTCAATCATGATAACGGAATGAATCCGGTCAAGGCTACTATATGCTTCACCCTAACAGCTCCGGGATGAGTTCAGTAAATATTGCTGCTATCTCACACCAACCGATAGCTCTCTGAAAGCAATAGGACAACCTACTATTTCCCATCAATGCTCAATAATAAATTTTGAATGTATTGTATCAAATTCTACAGAAAATTTCAACGGCTATTTTTTATATTTCTTTCATATTATATCTTTTTATGACATTTGTCATATATTTTATCATCTAATTTTTCAAATTTATTGATTATTATACCATGAAAATAGATCCTATGCATAAAAAACCTATGCCTATTATGCTGCATATAGCTTCCATCGATACCCCACACCAAAGTTACTCTAAAACTCTATCCAGCATCTGAATATAATCCTTTACCCTATCCTCTATTGCTGTTATACCCTCATACCACGGACTGTTAAAATCTTTCTTCTCGCTGAAATACCTTGCTTTTAGAATAATTTCTGGACGATATTCAAAGTGAAGAATATCAAAATGAGCCCATTTCCCTCCCCAAATAAAATTATGTTTTTCAAAGATTTCAACAACCTCAAGGGGATAGCTATCCAATCTTTTCTGGCCCTCTTCCCGTGAAACCCATTTCCAATAATCCTTGTTGTCTCTTGCCAAGTCAATGGCTATCCCAAAGGAATGGGGGCTCAGCTGGCCTGTTCCTGCAATCTGTCTATAATTAAAAGTGCCATTCATTGGGAATACAAAAGGGTAGATATCTGGGCGCTTTTCCGATAGAGGTACCAGCTCTTCCATTAGTAATTCTAGCGCTGCTGCTGCCCCATTTTGATGATTAAAGGGGTAGTACCGATAGCCGGATTTTACATTTCTTAAGTTTTGTTCTATCTCTGTCTTAGAGGAACCATAGATTTCATAGAGTAGTGGATATACACGAATCCGTCCTGGATCGTAGTTTTCTGGCATCAACCTAGTTATTTGCTCTAAAGGATAGATAACTTCCATCATATCCTGTAGATCGGGATTGGCTAGCTTCTCTTGATAGCTTTTCTCCTGCCTGTCATCATAGAGAATTTTTTTTCCTGACTTCATCACTATATAAACCCCTTTATTGTCTCCTATCTCAATTCCAGTAATATAGCCAGGGTAGGCCATCATCAGACATAACAAATCCTGTTTCATCGTCCTGATATAACTGCTTTCATTGGCTTGCGGCAATAGAAAACTCTGTAAAGCGTCCAATCGGATACTGACCCATCCTCCAATAGATAAACAAATCAATAACATATACAGGCTTATTTTCTTCATAATCTATTGTCCTTTCTCACTGATAATAATGTCCATCTTAGTATTCTCACTTACCCATACAAATACTTGTCTTTTTTCTTATTTTCCTATGGAATACTTTTTCCAGCTTTTTTATAAAGCTGGTTCTCTATTGAACACTTTCTTTTCTGTAGGAATATGATAATAGAAAATTGCAGTTAAATAGGTTTGATTTTATATAAAAGGAGGCCTTTCTCCAGTGAGTTTTATACAGGAAAGTTTCGCCAACCGCCTAGGCGGTGTAGATTTTGAGCCCTCTAAAAAGAGCTACAAGTTTGCAAAAATAAAGAAAATGAAGGCGGAAGTAAAAGCACAATATCCCCATGCCACTATCATTGACATGGGGATTGGCGAGCCCGATCTGCCTGCCAATGAAGCAGTGGTAGCTTCCCTTTCAGCAGAAGCAGGAAAGCCAGAGAACCGATGGTATGCGGACAATGGTATCTTAGCCTTTCAGGAGGCTGCTGCAGCCTTTCTGAGCCAGTTTTATCACGTACAAAACATCGACCCTCAGCGCGAGATTCTCCATGGCCTTGGCTCCAAACCCATATTGGCTATGCTGCCTTTATGTTTTATCGATCCTGGAGATATTACCCTTACAACAGTACCCGGTTATCCAGTCATGGGCACATATACCCAGCATCTTGGCGGAAGTATTTATCCTTTACCGCTGTACAGAGAAAATAATTTTTATCCTGATTTTTCTAAAATCCCAGCTGAAGTATTAAAGAAGGCAAAGCTTCTTTATATTAATTATCCCAATAACCCTACAGCACAAGTTGCTACCAAAGCCTTTTACGAAACCGTAGTAGAATTTGCTAATGAAAATCATATCCTCGTTGTCTCTGATGCATCCTACAGTGCTATTACTTTCGATGAAGCAAAACCCTTAAGCTTTTTATCCATAGCAGGTGCAAAGGATGTAGGAGTGGAAATCCATTCCCTCTCTAAAGCTTTTAACATGACAGGCTGGCGTCTTGCCTTTCTTGCTGGTAATGCTAAAATCATTGAAGCCTATGGTTATATAAAAGCCCATACTGATTCTGGTCAATTTATGGCTATACAAAAAGCTGGAATTTGTGCTTTATCTCACCCAGAAATTATTCAGAGAAATTGTGATCGTTATAACAGAAGACATGATCTGCTTATATCTGTACTGAAAGAAGTCGGATTTCCTGTAGAAAAATCGAAAGCTACCTTTTATTGTTATGTCCCCATCCCTAAGGGAACAAGATCTGGAATCTATTTTAAGAATGCAGAGGAAGTATCAGAATATCTCCTACAAAAAGCTTTTGTCTCTACGGTCCCCTGGGATGACGCAGGACCTTTTCTGCGATTGTCTGTGACCTATGAAGCAGAAGATGAGGAAAACGAAAAAGAGATCATGGAAGAATTGAAGAAAAGATTAATGGCTTTGGAGCTGTTATTCTAAAGAAGGATAGCTGAAAGGATAGAACCTAATAAGCGGGTTGCAAGATTTGCAACCCCTACAAACTAAATCCACGCTTCATTAGAATACTTGATTCACACCAATACTACCCGAATCAAATTTTTTAAAAAAATGTCAGCCACCCATTTATTTACAATAGCATTATCGAGAAGTATATTTTTCCATAGTTTCATTGGTTCTACCTTCAAACATTACTTTACTAACAGTAAATAAAGCTATCCCCCCAGTAATTGGTAATATACCTGGGGGTAACCTATTTATAAATATTCCTGATATAATTAATCCTATAGGTAAAACAGCTTTAGCAATCGCTATCCCTATACTCAATACCCTCCCTCTGTATTCTTCTGGTATTATGGTTTGTAGTTCATAAAAAAATTGAATATCGATTAAGGCAATCAAGCAGCCAATCATTACAGAAATTAAGCTATAGTATATAAGATAAATATGGTTTTGTACTTGGGAGCTAATGGATAATACTGGTAATCCAATAAGTACCATTGATGCAGAAAGAAAAATACTCGTAATCCTTAAGAGCTTATGACAAGTCATTCTTTCGCTTACTTTTTTTACCATAAATGCACCGATAATCATACCGATTGGAAATCCTCCTTGAATGATACCGTAATAGCTTGAGCTTAGAAGCAACACATTATTGATGATGAATGGCAGGGGTATGGTGATGGATAGTCCTATAAAAAAGTTCAGGCATACAAAGGCGCCAATGAATCCTGTTAACCATTTTGTAGCCCTTATATAGTTAAATCCCTCCTTCAGATCATCGGTAAATTTTATGCGCTGATGGCCTTTTGTTTGAATCTCCATATTATAATTAAAGTCAATAAACATTTCAGATATCCCTGATAAAATAAAAGATAACCCATTCATCAAGATAAATAATCTAATATCCATTAAAATAAATACCATTCCCCCTACCATCGGTCCTAGAATAGAGGATACTGAATCTATTATTTTGCTAATGGCGTTTATATTCATCAAATTTTTCTGTGTTACAATGTTTGGTTTTGCTATCTCTAAACTAATTCCAAAAACGGTTGTAAAAATAGACATAAAAAATGTGCTAACATATATCATTGCTAACTGCAGTCCTAAAAAAGAACTAAATAAATAAACCATAATAAATAGTAAACCATTTGCAAAATCCATAGAAACCACTAGCTTTTTCTTCTCCATTCTATCTGCTAAGACCCCTGCAAAGGGATTCATGATCACCATTGGAATCGTTCCTAATACGATCGTTAATGCAAAACTTAAGCCCGATTCTGTTAACTGCAGCACATATAAGCCTATGGCAAAGGTATAAATAGCACTCCCAAAAACAGAAACTAATTTTCCCATGGCAAACAATGTAATATTCCGTATCTCCCCTTTATCATAGCCTTTTTTTGATAATATTTGTGTGAATGTCGTCATGTTCATAGCTCCTTTTTCTCTCTATATTTGATTTGATTTTACAAGATGGTCTAATGACGACATCAATAGCAGCCTTGAGGATTTTTTTCAAAAAATAATGAAAAAGATAGGGTTAACCCTACCTTTCTCCATAAAAAGTATATAAAAATATCTTTTCACCTTCCACAAAGTAGTTTTCATACTTTCCGCCTTTTTCAATGTAATCGGATATATTTTCACTGATTCCCTTATACTGCAATAGCGCAATTGAATCTTTTATATATTTTAAGATAAAATTTCTCCTATAGCCTTCTTCAATGAAGCTATTATGACTAAAATTCTTAAATAGAATGTAAGCACCAAATAAAAAAGACTTATCTTTAATATATTTGTCAGTGAAATCTAATAAGAATCCCTTATTCTCAAAGCTATAGTTGCTTGTACCCGATAAATCCAATAGGATATCTACTGCTTTATTTTTAATAGGTATTTTTAGAAAATCAGAGCAAATAAAAAGTATGTTCTTTTTACACGCCGTCTTTTCAAGTAGACCCTTTAAAAGTCTTAGTTTATTCATACTATGATCAACTGCAATGTATAGGCAATCATCGGGTAAATCATGGTATATATATCTCAAAAAATATCCAAAACCTGTCCCTAACTCTAGTAATATTTTTCCATTAAAGCTGTTAAAATTTATTTTTCTATAACTCCATTCTAATCCTTTATTAAAATTATCTAAATAGGATAAGTCCGTTGAATGAATGTATTCGCTAAGGTACCTATTATAATTTTCTTCATAGTCAAAATCATCCTCTATGATTTCCTTCGAGCTGCTTAAGATACCGGAATCTATAATATACCCTTCACCACATTTGCACTTTAACTTTCCCTTCATAATTTGATTATTGTCAATAGTGCCTTCAATAAGGAGTAATTCTTCAGAACAGTTTTGGCAGCGCAATACATCTAAAACCTTTAGATCAACGCCCATTCTATACGCTTCAAATTTACTTTGCGTCCTCAGTTCCTTTAATTTCCATTCAATATTTTTCTTATAATGCTTTAATGTTTTTATATCCCCATCTAAATGATCCAGCTTGCTTGTAAACAAAGCTCTATAGTATTCATCCTCTTGATAGGCAGCAAGCTTTCCTAACCTTTTATATTTGAATATAATTTTTACTTCATTTAAAGTGAATCCCATATCCTTAAGGCTTAAAATATCTTTAATATCCTGCTGGCACCGATCATCAAAGTCATAGTGTCCTCCCTGTTTAACAGGCAAAACTAACCCCAGTTCCATATAATGACGTACTGCATCTATAGTAAGATTATTAATTTTTGAAAAGATCCCAATTTTCACGCCATCACCTTATTTTTCATTGTTATTTCATTAACTTATACTTACTTAAACTTAACAATAAACCAAATGCACCATAACCACTCTACTCTCCTTTTTGTGAACGCGCTAAACCCGTCTCTTTTCAAATGGACATGTACACGCTTAAGATCATAGGTCATCCTCTTCGTTGTTCTTTATTTTATTAGCTCATTATACCATAAAATCCCTGTGAAAAAGGTCATTTTGATATTCTTAAAAACAGGTTCATTAGTTAGTTCATCAGCATCGTCGTCCTTGAAGTATCCAGACAAAATCTGATAGATCATCTGACAAAGATTTTCATCATCTTTGTGAAATCGATCAGAAGTATCCTTGATATTGGGTTTGGATTTTGTATTTTAGACCTACAACTATAATTAGTTATTTGAAAAATAATACATCTACAGTCTATGGCATATAGTTTATTGGATTGAGCAGGATATGACTATTCAGTAAAAAAAATGGTGTAACCAGATTTAGAAGATCCTGCAGCTCTTGTTCTTGGGTATTTACATCTATCCTATTACTCCTACTATGATTAGGGCCAATTTCTTGAATTAGGGTAATTTCTCCTATTTCTATATGTATTTTATCATATTCAATGGGCTGCCTATCAGGTTCAAGCTTGAAATTTACAAGCTTTATTCCCTGTCCGCTAGAATCTATATTGGTTGTGGAAATCACTGTTTCCTTTTCTATTCTATTCTCTTCTGCCTGATCTCCGTTGTCACGGATCTCTTCCAATACCATTTTATTTCCTTTTGGTCCATAACTGCTAAATTCTTTGTACATATCTATAGAGTACTCCTTAATCAATAGCCCTTCTCCAACACTGATTGAAATATCGTATTCTCCGTATTCTTTTATCCATATATGGATATCTTTATAGTTTATACCTGGCTCAAGCTCAAATTCCAAATCTCCAGAAATATGCTCAATCCCTTCAGATAGGGTAATTTTAACCGTAGAAAAATATTTATTCTTTTTTAGTTTGTCTCCAAAAATAATTGTCAGTCTCATTGGCTTTGATACGCTTAAATCACTTGTTAAGTCCATATTAAAGGTATACGCTTCTGGCAGATAAACCTTATACCCGTCTATAACAACCGCATTTTCCCCTTTCTCTTCAGAGTAGCTCCACACAATAGAAGGCGTTAATAAATACACAACCAAAAGCAAGTTGATCCATCTTAGTTTTTTTCTCACCGTATATTCTCCTTTCTGCTCAACTCCATCTATTTTACAGGTTCAAATAAGGGATCAAACCCTCCCCCTGTTTAGATACTATAAAAACTATTTATCCATGGGCAACCCCATAGCAATTGAATCATAGAATTTATTTTGGATTTGAAAATCCCTTGTTATAATGCCTTCTTCAAAAACTTTAACCCGATGTCCTTAATATCTAATTGTTGCTTTGAGCAGTGAGGAAACCCTACCCCCATAATTTTTTTATTTCGTCTTTTTCATCCCTTTGATGCAATCGGTCAATACCATCCCTAGCCAAGTGGGTGCTATATATAAAAGAATATCATGATAGTTTTTATACAAAATCATTCTAAGCTGTGAACTCACAGGAAACCCATAAAATAGAATACAAATCCACAGAATCCCTAAGCAAGCAGGCAGACCTTCTTTTAGAAACTTCACCCAGTTAAAGCTTCTATGCTTATCCCAACGTCCTAATAAATGAGGGAATCTTAAAAGAACTCCGAATAGAAAGGGGAGCAAGGATACTGCCAGCCATGAAGGCCATGGATTATACGTACGGCCTGCCCTATCTCCTAAGTATTTCAACAGAATAGCAGCACCGACCAAGTATATGCCAGAAAGCCAGGCCCATACTATTTCCTTTGATATCTTCATACTTCCTTTCTCCTCTCAAATCCTTCTTATCATTTCCCCTTATGTTGGTTTCCTTCTTAAGTATCTTTGGGTCCATGGGCATATTTCAATACATTTACCGCATAGGGTACCATCAATACCTACTAGGGCAGCTTTTTCCCTTGCTGCCTTGCGACATTCAAAGGCATTAAAGAATTCTTCTCGAGGCTTGCCCAGCTCCCAGTTTATTCCCATAGGTGCCTTTCCTGGGCATGCCTCTACACAATTATGACAGTTGCCACATCTGGATTCATTTATAGCCTTGCCCACTTCCAATGGCGCATCGGTCAGTACAGAAGAAATTCTGATGGCAGATCCAAAGTTTTCTGTTACTAGGAGTGCACATTTTCCGATCCATCCTAGGCCTGCTCGTGTGGCAATGGTTTTATGAGGCAATACTGTACCAATTGCATGATCATCTATGACTACTTCCGTTGTGGTTTTCATGACTGCCTCATATCCCATTCCTTTTAAAAAATCTCCTGTAAATAGAACCAGGTTATCCAATTGCTCATTAAGGCTTTTATATGCAGCATAATATTCCTGAGTGGGCCCCTCTGCAATTCCATGGACAATAGATGGTTCTAAGGCCACCGCAATGGATATGCCGTATTTTTTGTTGTTTCTGTATGCTGCTGGTATATCTTTTAAATCAGCAAATCCAACAAGGGATGCTCCTTTAGACAATAGACAGCTCTTTAATTCAGCAGATAAACTCATTCTTCTTTCACCTCTTCCTACCAGTTTACGCACTTAAATTTTATCTAATCCTTAGACGGGCTGAGGACATCCTTGCTTACGCAAGATTATGAGAATAGTCCCCTTTCTTCCTCAGTCATATTTCTATATTGCACACTTACCCTCTGCCAGCATCATCCATCGATCGATAGACTCAAATCCAATACCATGATATACACTGCCAGCCTTTGGATTGTCATAAAATAGGCATAGGCTTTTTCCTTCTAATAAAACATCATGGCATAACTTAGACAAGCATTGGCTCATAAGTCCCTGTTCTCGATAGCCTTTACGAGTAGCTACACCTACCACCATGGCTGATCTAAAATTTTCCGCTGTAGTTTGTGCTACTGTCAACAGCTTCCCTTGATTATCTTCTATATAATAAATTCTGCCGCTTTTCGTGGCAATCAACCGTTGAATCCTTTCAACAGAATTGGTATCGGTCACCTGAAATTCTTCAATCTCTTCCAATAGTTCATATACTCTTACGGCATCTTCCTCCCTGGCTATCTTAACTGTATTGCTGCAGGGTTTCAATTTACTTCCTTCCTTTAATTCACAAAAATACATAGATTTTTCATTTGGACTTCTTAAAAGGGCTTTAAATTCTTTTACAATCCCCTCTTTACCAGAAATTATTTTTCTTGCGGAATCTGATGCTATAATATTTTTAAAGCCTTTTGTATCAAAATTTCTGCTTCTGTAATAGGGAATATAATTTTCGTTAAATCTCAATAAGACTCCTTGAAGCTGGTTATAGGCATTGAAGCAGCCCCACAATTCTTGAAAATCTTCATCAAATCCAAAACACTCAATATCCCCTATAATAAATAAATTAATGGCAGCCTCTACTTCAAGAAATGCTAATGTAGTTTTCCTATCTTCTTCCCTGAGCTTTCTAATCATTCTTCTCCCCCTATCTAAGCAAATCTCCTAATAAATTTATGTGGATCATGGAGAATACATTCTAGTTGTGACTATAATATTCAAGTTCTTCTTTCATATACTTATGTCAGCTTCCCATCCATTTCTTTTTCTGAAATTGGAGTCAGTATCTTCAGTTTATTAGGAATCACTTGAACTTTTAGTGGAAAAGATGCTCCTGCTTCCCCATCCAGGTCCGTTCCCACCTTTTCATCACATGTAATGGAGATTTCATCGGTTTTAAAATACATCACATGCTCATTATGAATGTGTTCTCCCTGAAGAACTGATAGTAGAAGAGAGGCAAACTCATAAACAGGGCACTTTTTAAACACAACCACCTCCAGCAAACCATCACAAATAGATGCTTTCGGCGCAATTTTATGAAAGCCCCCTGCTGATTTTCCATTCATAAGGATCATAAAATATATTTCACCTTCATAGGACATCTGTTCACTGGTTATCTTAATGAAGAAAGACTTTAAATTCACCAGTTCACTAATTCCATGAATATAGTAGGCTAAAATCCCCAAGTTATTTTTTAGCTCCGGTTTGGTTTTCTGGCTAATATCAATCAAATTTCCTACACTGGCAACATTGATGAAGTATTTACCATTCATAAACCCTACATCTGATAGAATATAATGATCTTCTAATAAAATATCTATGAGCGCTTCCATTGTATTTGGCAAATTCAAGTAACGGGCATAATCATTGGCTGTTCCAGCAGGAATAATTCCTACAGGAAGATCAATATCATACTTTAAAAGTCCATTAAAAACCTGATGAAGGGTCCCATCTCCCCCCACAATCAATACTTTATTGTACTCTTTTTCCCTATCCTTTAAATGAATGAGCATCCTATCCATACTTTCTTTCTTATTAATCCGATAGGGCTCTATTTGCATCTCTCTTTCCTGAAATCTATCAATAATGTAATCTAAATGATTTTTAAAGTTTCCGTTCCCCGAAGAAGGATTATATATTAACTTTACTTTTATCATAAGTACCTCCAATTCATTTCTAAAAATTTCCTATTTATTTTTTATTTATTCTCCATTCTACATTCTTTTCCTTTCATTTCTCTAGAAAATACAAATAAATCAGTGAAAGGCAATTTTGCTTTCACTGATTTCCTATGGCAGCATATAGGATTAATATAGTCCCTTATAAC
This sequence comes from Thermotaleaceae bacterium, assembly GCA_040797825.1. Classification (GTDB taxonomy): domain Bacteria; phylum Bacillota; class Clostridia; order Peptostreptococcales; family Thermotaleaceae; genus Geosporobacter. The sequence continues at coordinate 27,406 of JBFNEZ010000024.1, forward strand.
CATATAGATTAACCACACTTAGAGAAGCCGCAGCTTCTACAAATCATGCATCCCCCCTCATGTTCTACTGCCGTACCACAGTCGGGGCAAAGTACGTCTTTCCCATTTTCATTATTTTCAATGCCTAGGGTTATCTCATCGGGGTATTCATTGTGACAAAGCTCTGTCATGCTGCATAATGAGCAGTTTCCGCTGCATCCATCGTCCTTGTCCGCTTCCATTTCTAAAGCGATATCCAATACATTGGGTTCCTCATTTTTTACGTATAGATTGAGCACTCTCTCTAAAGTTCTACCGATAGCATCAGGACAAGACAATACTTTAATATTTTTAGAGTTCTTTCCCCGTTGTCGCAGGGTGGAATGGCAGCGAATTCCCTTAAGCTGCTCAATGATGGATTCAGCTCGAATTCCTGATCGCAAGGCGATGGATATCAATCGGCTGGTGGCTTCACTCTGGCTAGGACAGCCTCCGGCCCTGCCAAGGTTGGTGAATACCTCGCAGATTCCCTTCTCATCATAGTTGGCTGTAATATAAAGATTACCGCATCCAATGGGCACCTTTTCTGTTAGTCCTGTTGTAATATCCGGTCTGGATCTAGGCACAATATCAGGAACATTCGCCGTCGCTGCAGCCTGCTCATCCTGCACCTTCATCGTTCCAAGGTTGAGGACTTGGCCTTTACGACTGCCATCGCGATAGATAGTAATTCCTTTACAACCCCAATGATAAGCCAATTGATAGGCTTCTCTAACATCCTCCTTAGTAGCATTATGGGAAAAATTGATGGTTTTTGATACTGCATTGTCCACATGTTTTTGAAAAGCAGCTTGCATGCGTATATGCCAGTAAGGCGTTACATCATGGGCAGTTACAAATAGCTGTCTATACTGGATGGGAATCTCTGCTATATTCGCTACACTTCCATGATGAGCTACTTGCTCCATAATGTCCTTTGTATAGAAGCCATTATCGTGAGCGATTTTTTCAAATATAGGATGGGTTTCAACTAACTTATCATTATCCATAACATTTCTGAAGTAGGATAATGCAAATAAAGGCTCGATACCGCTGGAAGTACCCGCAATAATACTGATGGTACCTGTAGGCGCGATGGTAGTTGTAGTAGCATTCCTCATTTTCATGCCCTTTTGTGCATAGATACTTTCCTCAAAGGCTGGAAAGACACCCCTAGCTGCTGCCAAAAACATGGACTTTTTCTTTGATCGGGCATTGATAAAGTCCATGATATATTCTCCCGTTTTAACGCCCTCCTCAGAATTATAAGGAATCCCTAGCTCAAACAGCATATCCGCAAAGCCCATTACACCTAGCCCAATTTTCCTAGTACTTTTGGTCATTTCCTCAATTTCCTTTAAAGGATAACTATTGACGTCAATCACATTGTCTAAGAAATGTACGGCCTGATCTACAATTTTACCTAACCTCTCATAATCGATATACGCTTTATTATCCTTCCTTTTTATCATTTTCACCAGGTTAATAGATCCTAGATTGCAGGATTCAAAGGGTAATAAGGGCTGTTCTCCGCATGGATTGGTACTTTCAATAGTACCCAGTAAAGGCGTTGGATTGTCTTGATTCAAGCGATCTATGTATATAATTCCAGGCTCCCCATTGGTCCATGCCCTGTCCACAATTAAATTAAAAATTTCCTTTGCATGCAATTTACCAACAGGCATTTTGGTATTGGGATCGATCAGTTCATAATCTGCATCTGCCTCTACAGCCTGCATAAAAGCTTCTGTAATCGCTACACTGATATTGAAATTTGTAATCTCTGTGTTTTCTTCTTTACATTTAATAAAATCCAATATATCAGGATGATCTACCCTCAGAATCCCCATGTTGGCACCTCTGCGAGTCCCTCCCTGCTTTACTGCTTCAGTAGCCGCATTAAATACTTTCATAAAACTAACAGGCCCTGAAGCTACTCCTCCTGTAGAAGCCACTGTTGCACCCTTTGGTCTTAGGCGTGAAAAACTAAATCCAGTTCCTCCACCTGACTTGTGAATGATAGCAGCATTTTTAATGGCATCAAAAATACCCTCCATGGTATCTTCCACGGGCAATACAAAGCAAGCAGACAGTTGCCCCAAATCCCTTCCTGCATTCATCAACGTTGGTGAATTGGGTAAGAATTCTTGGTTTATCATCATTTGATAAAATTCATTTTCTAAAGCTGTAATATCCGCATCAGGGGTATATATATGATCAGCCTTAGCAATGTGGTGGGCTACTCGCTTAAACATTTCTACTACTGTTTCAATTACAGCTCCTGCTTCATTTTTTGCCAAATATCTTTTCTCAAGTACCTTCAATGCATTCTCCGCGAATTGCATAAGTACACCTCCAATTACAATATTTAGTATATTCTATCCTACTTGCATACCATATATTGTATCATTTGCCAATTTAGTTGTCAAAATTTTATTCATGTTTTGTGTCTCATTTATTTAGTACTTTTATACTATTTTCTTTTATTTTTCATAAAAAAAGACGGTATCAAGGCCGTCAAAATTTATTTGCTCACTATCTCTATTATTTCTTTTATCGTTTCTTTGATATATTCTCCCTTACGGTACTTCCGTTTAGCCACAATAATTTCTGCCTGCTTTCCTTTAGCCTCTATCTCTTTGAGCACCTGTGGTTGCTCAATAAATGCACCAATTGGTGAGAAATCTTCTTCCATAAATACAAAGGTAGGTATTTTGGGTTTCCCATTGACTTTATAGTTATCCATATATTTTTCATTACCTTCTCTTGAGACAATCCGAAGTTGAAAACAACTGTTATGCTCTACCATTTTCTGTAGAGCTGGCACATTGATCATACAATCTGGACACCAAATTTCTGCAAAGGCCAACACATGGATGGGTCGGGTGACTGATCTTATGGATTTTTCCATTGCTTTGTCAATAACAATTTGATTATATATCTCCAATGTCTTTTCTTTATAGGCATCCTTGTCCCTATCTATGAATTGAAAAAATGAAATTCCCTTTTGAAAAACTACTTCAATGTCCATTCAATCCCCCCTTTTCCTTATATATCTCTATATCCTCAAGATACATTATTCCATTCTATTTTAATACAAATATGTAATAGTTTTATTATAGTTCTATTATATTTATATGATAGCTCATAGTGCTTTAGACTTGCAACATATTTTTAAAGTATACAGAAAATACCAAAGAACCCAAAACGAAATCATTTCGTTCTGGGTTCTTTATGTAACTAGCAACGACCTACTCTCCCAGGCAGTTGC
>JBFNEZ010000025.1:0-30592 GCA_040797825.1 Thermotaleaceae bacterium
ACGATGGGTTTTACAAAGAATTTTGCTAGAAATAATGCCAATAGGGTGCCAATACCTAAGGATAAAATAGAAATAATCGATAACTGTTTTTTCAAAATTGTAATAGCTTCTTCTATGGGAGCCAGCGCTGAAGTAATCACGATATTGGCAACCAATTCTTCTCCATCATATACAGGAACCCCTACTACAATAGAGGACTCTGGAGCCCTTGTTCGAATTCGATGAATAGCAAAGGGTTCCCCCTTAGCAATGTAAGGAACAATAGCCTTATCCTCCCATAAATGAGGAGGACCCTTTCTTTCAAATCTATCGGACTCCCGATCATTGATAAAGTATCTACCTGGTGTATTCATAAACAAGGATTGATTCTGTACATTGATAATTTGCACAAAGGCATTAATAGAAGAAGTAAAGCGATGGACCTCTTCTACCATTTCATAGGTTACCGTATTAAATTCCCTGGCCTCCAACATAATGGTCCTTAGCTTTTCTGCCTCCTCCATTAAAACCTGCTGTCTTTCTCTAATGTAGAACTCATTGAGCAAGCCAATCTGAAAGAGCCATATAATCAACAGCATGATCAACACCAGAGCAGTAATCCCTAACCACAGCTTACTCAGTATGCTTTTCATTTTCTTCTCCTGCCTTAAATTTATATCCTGTTCCCCATACTGTATGAATATATTTTTTATATGCACCCAGTTTTTCTCGAAGCTGCTTGATATGAGTATCTACAGTTCTAGCATCTCCAATAAAATCATATCCCCAAACCTGATTGAGAAGTTGTTCTCTTGAATAGACAATCTGAGGATTTTTTGCAAGAAACAGAAGTAGCTCATATTCTTTTGGTGTTAGACTTAACTCCTGTCCCTTAAGGAGCACCTGCTTATACATGGTTTTTATTTCAAGAAAACCTACCCTTATATCCTGTTGAAGCTTTCCATTAGGCTCATAATATCTTCTCAATACTGCTTTGACTCGAGCTGTCATCTCCTTTAAGCTAAAGGGCTTTGTGAGATAATCATCTGCCCCTAAATCAAATCCAAATAGCTTTTCATACTCCTCCCCCCTTGCAGTAAGCAATATAATAGGTATGGAAGATTCTTGTCGAATTTTTCTACAAACGGTCCAACCATCCATTTCAGGCATCATAATATCTAGCAGTATTAAATCAAAATTATGCATACTAGTTTTTTCTAGGGCTTCTCTTCCATTATCTGCTGTTTCTACGTGATAGCCTTCCTTTGATAAGTAGAGTTTTATTACGTGCCTCATTTTTTCTTCATCGTCTACAACAAGAATCTTTGCCTCGTGCATATGCTATCTCCTTCCATACCTGTTTTTCTATATTCTATCCTTCAATTTTCCCATCTTTTACACGAACAATCCTTTTTGCTTCCTTTGCCACACCTAAATCATGGGTAATCATCACGATGGTGTTGCCTTCTTGGTTTAACTCTAAAAACATGTCGATGATCTCCCTTCCCGATTTGGAATCTAATGCCCCAGTAGGTTCATCGGCTAACAATAATTTTGGAGAACCGGAAAGGGCTCTGGCGATAGAGACCCGCTGCTGCTCCCCTCCAGATAATTCAAGGGGCTTATGATCGATTCTATCACCTAATCCTACCTTTTCCAATAGCTCTTTTGCCCTCCCATAGGCTTTCTCTTTATTAACTCCTCGTAAAAGTAATGGAAAAGCAACATTGTGAATAGCCGTATACTTGGTTAGCAAATTAAACTTCTGAAAGACAAAGCCAATCTCTTTATTTCGTATATGGGCCAATTCATCCTCATTTCTTGCTTTTATATTCTCTCCTGCCAAAACATACTCTCCAGAATCAGCCACATCGATACAGCCAATAATATTCATTAAGGTAGATTTTCCTGAACCAGAAGGTCCCAGTATGGCAACAAACTCTCCTTCATCCACCTTTAAAGAAACCTCTTTTAAAATTGTCAGCTTATTCTTCCCTAGCTTATAGGACTTGATAATATCCTTCATGTAGATTACATTATTCTCCATAGCCATTACCTTCCCTGCATCACTCTGACCTGTGCAATCATCTCTTTATCCTCTTGGTCAAACCAGATTTGCATTATCATCCCTTTATAAATATCCGCAATATCTAGCTCCTTGCTGCCACTTTGACCCATACTGGTTATAGGTATGCCTACGGGTATTAAAATGGTTTTTGTTTCCCCTGTAAAATTTAAACTACTACTGTTCCCCCGTTGTGTGCCTCCCCCCATGGGACCACCCCCCATAGATCCGCCACCCACGGGACCTCCTCCTGTCGCTCTAGCCCCTGTGTTATCCCTTGTTTGTCCTTGTGCTCCTGGGGCATTCTGATTTTCTCCGTTGGCTCTTTCAGGCATTTCAGCTACTTCTAGCACCACTTCATTGCCAACAATACTCTTCACACGTCCAAAAATATCGGGCCTTTGCTGTTCTGGCCTTCCATTTTGTCCTCTAGTCTCTGATTCATTAGAAGATTTCTGACTTTGGTTTTGTTGATTCGTTCCAGTAGGTTGATCCAAGGCTGCATTTGTTTTACTGCATCCTGATAAAAGAATAGATAATCCTAATATACCTGCAAGTATCGCCTTATATTGAGTATTCATACGCATAAACTCCTTTATATATAAATATTGATATCCCACTACGCTTTCCAATTATTCATAGTTCAATGCATCGATAGGCTTTAGAGCTGCTGCCCTAGAGGCTGGATAGTATCCAAAAAAGGTTCCTATACCTACTGAGAATAAAAAGGCCAATCCATAGGCGAAAGCCGTTGGAATTGCTCTGACTTGAAAATAGTTTAAAATCGGCATAACCAAGATACTTCCCAAAATCCCCAGGGTTCCCCCTGCGGCACTAATGATAATAGCCTCCAGCAAGAAAATGAGCAAAATATCTTTTCTTCGGGCTCCGATAGCCTTTAATATCCCTATTTCCTTCGTCCTTTCCTTTACAGATACAAACAACACATTCATAATGCCAATCCCTCCCACCACCAATACTACTACGGCCACAGAAAGAAGCATCAAGGTCATGGTTTTTGCTGAATTTTTGGCAGATTCCAGTCGGCTTCCTGCATCAATAATCATAAATTGATCACTTTTATCCCGATAAATCTCTTGCAGTACCCTATTGATTTCTTCAACGGCCGACTCCACATGGTTGATATCCTTGGCTAAAGCAATTACACTGGGTCGGGCAAATCTGCCTACGATGTATTTTTCTGCCACCCGATAGGGTACAAAAACAGCACTATCGGGAGAAATCCCTCCCATGGAGGAATCCCCCTGACGTTTTAAGATCCCTACGATCTCATATCTCTTTCCCAAGATGGTTAATCGCTCTCCTATGGCTTCTTCTGCAGCCTCTCCCGCAGCTTCACCAAAAAGCTGCTCCGCAATATCGGCCCCAATCACAGCTACCCGCGCGGCATCTTGATTATGCTCTTGAGTAATAAACTCCCCAAACTCTACTGTCAAGTTGTTAATCTCTTTTAAATCCTCCGTTACACCCCCTAATGAAGCGGAAGCAGAAGTACTGTGAAAGGTCACATCGGCGCGACTGCTAATCATCATGGAGACATTCTTAATCGACGGAGCTTCCTCCTTTATTCTTTCCGATACTTCACTGCTCAGTTTTTCTGTTGTTCGGTTTCCAAAGGAGGGCATGATTTGAAGGGTGCCTACATTTAAGCTTTTAAATTGTTCTTCCACACTGGCTTGGCTTCCGTTTCCTATGGCGATTACCAAAACAATGGTCAGAGAGCCTACAATAATCCCAAGTATCGTAAGAAAAACCTTGGTCTTGCTGCCCTTAATATTCATGAAAATGGACCGCAGAATTTCAATCAAACTCATATTATCACATCCACTCTATTTGGAATTTTCGACCAATACCGTTTCATTACCATTCAAACCTTCGGTAACCTCAACGTATTTTCCATCGGTCAACCCTGTTTTGATATTTCTCTCCTCAACCTCTCCATTTTGACTTTTTACTTTCACCCTTTGCTTTCCATCCACCATCTTTACAGCCTTGTTGGGTATACTAAGTACATTTTTTTCCTGTCTTAAAATAAAGGATACGGAGCAGGTCATACCTGATTTGATTTGATCAAAGCCGCTGTCTAATTCAATTTTCACATCATAGGTTACCAAGCTGTTCTGATCTACCTTATGGAGAGATGCAATAGAGATAACCTTTCCTGTAAAAACCTCTCCTTCAATGGCTTCAAAAACTACCTCTACATTCTGCCCCACAGATACATTGGACAAATCCAACTCAGAAACAGGCACAATCACCTCTACTTTTTGCGCATCGGATACCACCAGAAAATGTTTTGTATCAGCAGTTATTTCTCCTGAGTCACTGGGTGCTGAAATGGTTTCTCCTGGTTTATTGGCAATATTTAATACCTTCGCATGGGTAGGTGAGCGCAAGATAGTATTATCCAGATCATCCTGGGCTGTCTCTAGGGCGATTTTAACTGTCTCTAAGTTTGCTTCTTCTAATTCAATGTCTAAATTAGAGTTGGATAATATCTCATATCGCTCTAGTTGTATTTCATAGGCTGACTTAGCACTTTCATAGGCCATTTTTTTTATCTCCAGTTCTTGCTTTGAATAATATTCCTTCATCTCTAACATGGGTTCATATTCCATTTCCGTTTGATCTAACTTGAGCTTAAGCTCATCCAGTTTTTGCTTTTCTGTCACAAGATTAAAATCATTGTTTTGTTTTTTTTGTTCTAAGCTCAATAATGCCTTGTCATAGTTTATTTGAGCCGTCTTCAATCTTTTTATGTATTCTGTATCATCTAGTTTTGCCAATAGCTGTCCTACCTGAATCTCATCATCTACCTTTACATACAATTCTTTTAGCTTTCCTGTTAGATTGAAATCTAGATTCACTGTAGGTATTTGTGATTTACCATCTCCAGAAAAAGCAATGGTCAGATCTCCTCTCCTCACACTTTCTTCCTTCACCGTAACTGCTTCGCTGGAGGATTGTGCCGTCTGATTAAAATGTCCAAACCCTATAACGCCAGCACCACCTAAAATCAATAGAATCATAACCCCTCGAAAAATTTTGTTTGCTAATACCCTTTTCAACAATCTCTATACCCTCCTTATGAATACTTCTTGTTCGTTATAAAAAGTATTATATTTCCAAATTGTGATGGAATTGTGATATCAATGGAAGTTATTTATGATTTCTCCCCATAAGGGAAAAGCGCTTGCAGTTTATGCAAGCGCTCCATTCTCATATATTTCTATTGGACTTTTTCCTTTCTACAGTTTGAAACAGTACTTTTTAATAGGTCTGCCTCTTGTTGCGTAATAACTTTATCCTTAACCATTTCCTCAAAAATAGAATTTTTATCTTTTTTCTTATTTTTCAAAAACTCTTTTCTTTCTGCCTCAGGCATTTCCTTTAGCTTTTCAAATCCTGCTTTTCTTTCCTCACCTTTTTTCTTCAGATAGTTCTTAATCGCTTCACCTTTTTCCTTTGAAAGCTTTCCTTCCGCCACCAGCTTATCCACAGCAGTATTCAATGGTTTTCCATGAAATCCTGCCTTATGCTTGTGAAGTTTATTTTCCTTCACTGGCTCCTTACCTTCATCGAATAGTACTAAGGTTTTCATGTTGTATTGGATTTTCTCTTTATTTCCACTGCCTATACCTGAATTTTCCCTAACTTCTTCCTTTATCTGAGCGAAAGCAAATCCACCTGTAGAAAACATCATGCTCCCCATAATGGTTCCACAAATCAATTTTTTGATGAAAGTATTTTTTTCCATAATTTCTCTCCTTTCATCTTTTCTATTGTCATCTCCATGACAGTATTAGTATGTGCAAAATTTGTGAGGATTCTGTGATATTTTACGAGGAAATTATACATTATTGGGGCAAAATCTTCTATGCATCTTTCTCGAAAGAGAACTCTACCTTTCCATTCTGATAGATCAGCCGTGCACTAAATAATGAATTTTTTTTGGACTTAAAGCCTTTAATAAGGTCACTTTTTCCATTTTTTATAATTTTTTTTATTTGAGCCTCTGAAATCTTTTTGCTGCAAATCCGCTCTCCTATAAAAAATTTACACCCTTCCCTCCAAAGACTACATCCAAAACCCTTGCTATTTTTCACTATCTGCCCTTTTCCACAGGCAGGGCAAAGACCTAAACTTTCTCTATTCTCTATTTTTTGTTTGCTTTGGTTTTTAGGGATGCTGTCGGATATATCTTCAATAACTTTCACATTGGCAGTCTGAATTACCTTTAATACTTGCTCCTGGATATAGGTATTTAATTTTTTTAAATATATATCTCCCTCTAGCTTTTCCTTGGCCACCTGTTCAAGACCCTTCTCCCAGTTTGCTGTTAGTTCGGGATTTAACAGATCCTGAATAGAGTTCTTTATAACCTCATAAATTAATTCTCCTAGGGGGGTTGGAAATAGGGTCTGGCTTTTCTTTTCAATACCAATATAGCTCTGTCTTTCAAGTTTTTTTATTATCTCTGCCCTTGTAGCACTGGTTCCAATCCCCGCTCCTTTGATTTGTTCCCGCAGCTCTTCATCTTCGATAAGCTTTCCTGCATTCTCCATGGCTAGGATAATCGATCCGGAAGTATACGATTTGGGAGGTGTTGTTTCCCCTTCTCTGATTTGTATATCCTTTACCCTGACCTTCTCTCCTTTTTTAAGCTTTTCTAAACTTTCTATATGGGATCCATTTATAGCTTCATCCTGTTCTAATGTATTATTTTTCAATATTTCCATATAGCCAGAAAGGATACAGATACGACTGGTAGTAAAAAATTTTTCTCTATTGATATTGGTAATAATATTTACTTTTTTGAATACAGCGGGAGGATAAAAAATGGCAAGAAATCGCTTTGCAATTAATTCATATATCTTTTTATCTAAATCTTTTAATTTTGAATAACTTCCCAAGCCTTGCCCTGTAGGAATGATGGCATAGTGATCGGTTATTTTAGCATCATTAACATATTTACTCTTCAAAATCCCCTTGTTCCATCCCTGGGCCAATATGGTTGATGCACCTTTGCTTAAGGCCTCCTGCTTATCAAAATCAGCAAGGCCCTTTATATTTTTCCATATTTCCTGGGCAACCGCCTTAGACAAAACCCTGGCATCGGTTCTAGGATAGGTTAACATTTTCTTCTCATATAGGCTTTGTACAATCGACAATGTTTGGTCAGGGCTTATTTTAAATATTTTTGCACATTCATTTTGCAGTTCTGCCAGGTTGAATAATAAAGGCGCATATTTTTTCTCCTCTTGCTTGCTCACCTTCTCTATTATTGCCTCTTTCCATCCTTGAGGGTCTTTTAGAGCATCTACCAGTTCTTGTGCATCCTTTTTTTCTTTAAATCCTTTCTCTGAAAACAACAGCTGACTCAAAAAATATTTTGAGCCCTCCACTGCCTTCCATTCTCCCATATATCCAAAATCATCTCCACTTTCAAAGGAACCCTCAATTCTATAGAAGGCCGTCTTGACAAAATCTCGAATCTCCCGTTCTCGATCCACAATCATGCCTAAAACACAGGACATCACACGTCCCACTGCAATCACTACTTTTTTTTCACCAATTTGATTGGCTACACTACGCCCGTATAGGAGTGTCAGCAGCCTAGAAAAATTAATCCCCGCAGCGTAATCTTCAATAGCACGAAGATAAGCAGATTTCCCCAAACTGTCATAGTCTGAAAGGGGGGCGGCTTCCTTTACTCCCCTTCTGATTTCCTCTTCCGTCTGGGAATTGATCCAGACCCGCTTTTTTTCTTTATCCTCAACACCGATCATTTCATCCACCAACCGATAGATGTACTCCCCTTCCCTCCCGGAGTCTGTACACACATAGATGGTACTTACATCTTTCCGCCCTATTTGTCTTTTTACTACTTCAAATTGCTTCTTTACCCCTGGTATTACCTCATATTTGTACTTTTCAGGAAGAAAGGGCAAGGTTTTCAAGGACCATCGCTTCAAGCTGCCATCATATTTTTCCGGATAACTTAAGGTTACCAGATGTCCCACACACCAAACAATAATTGCTTCCTCTGATTCTAAATAACCATCCTTTTTATTTCCCTTTATCTTCAGTGCCTTTGCAAATTCTAAGGCAACGGAAGGCTTTTCAGTAATATATAATACTTTACTCATGTAGAATTTCACCCTCTATGTTTTCAGCTTTTTTCTTCCTTATCATATCAAAGTCTGTCCATAACTGCAAATACCTTCGTCAACAGCCTCGCAATCTGGTTCGGGCCTTTCCCCTCGGCGCAGAGGCCGGATATCCTCTTTACAACCGCAGCGCTTTCTTCGTCCGGCACGATGCCCTTGTGGACTTTCCTGTCTCTGCGGTAGCTGTAAGGCGGCCTGCCTCCGAGAAGCTCGCCTCGCTCAGCCTGTGCCCGTTTCACCACGGACATCTTCTTACTGGAATTCTTGGCGTACAGTTCGTTGAGATAATTGCGCATCGGGGTGAAGTCCTTGCTCTCGGAATAGAGCAAATCGACGCCGTCATTAACGGCGATGAAGCGGACGCTCAGCGAGCATGACTTTGCGGTTAGGTGGACCCTGGATAACGATGGCTGGACACGGGAATACGAGATTCGGTCTCTGATGGAGATAGCTATTGAAATCCGTAAAATTTGAAAAATAGATATGATTTGTATCGCTACTATTGACATTACAGTCTATTGGTAGTACACTGAAAATACGAGTCGATACTCAATAGACTGGAGGCATAATTATATGAATGTATACAAACTTGCCCAGGGAGAAGCGAAATTTGCCGAACTGATATGGAGCCATGAGCCTATCACCTCCATGGAGCTTGTGAAACTTTGCGAAAAAGAAATGAACTGGAAAAAGTCCACAACATATACCGTATTGAAGAAGCTCTGCGACAAAGGTATCTTTCAAAACGAGAACACACGCGTATCCTCCCTGATAAAGAAGGATGAGTTTTACGCAAGGCAGAGCCGCCGTTTTGTTGAGGATACCTTCGGAGGCTCGCTGCCAAGGTTTCTGACAGCTTTTATCGGCGGGGGTAAGCTTAGCGACAGGCAGGCAGAGGAACTGAAAAAGCTGATTGACCAGCATAAGGAGAGATAACCATGGAAGATATGTTTATTTCCTTACTGAATATGAGCCTGACGGCAAGCTATGTAATTGCCGCTATTATGCTGGCACGACTATTCCTAAAGAGAGCACCGAAATCAATATCCTATGCCCTATGGGTGGTGGCGGGATTTCGACTTGTATTCCCGTTTTCATTTGAGAGTGCGTTCAGCCTGATACCATTTAAATCCGCACCTATCCCCGCTGATATCGCTATGCAGCCGACGCCACGCATTGACAGCGGGATTATTATTGTAGATAATGTCGTGAGCCGTGTTCTCCCAGGAGCAACCCCTGCTGCAAGTGTAAACCCTTTGCAGATCTGGCAGGCAGTCGGTGCTTACTTATGGTTTGCCGGTTGTATAGTTATGCTGCTCTACAGTGTAGTGTCAATCATCCTACTCAAACGCCAGTTGCGCGGCGCTGAATTGGCTGAGGGCAATATCTATGAGGCTAAGAACCTGAAAACACCTTTTGTACTCGGATTTATACGTCCGAAAATCTATATCCCTACCGGGCTTTCCGCAGAGGAAAAGAGCTGCATCATTCTACATGAGCAGACACACATCAAGCGTATCGACCACGTGTTGAAGTTCGCGGCATTCCTTATTCTTTGCGTCCATTGGTTCAACCCGCTTGTGTGGGTGGCGTTTGTATATTTCGTAAAGGACATGGAGATGTCATGCGACGAGCGGGTCTTAAAGGAAATGGGCGGCGATATCAAACAAGCGTATTCAACATACCTTTTATCCTTAGCGGCAGGGCGTCGCCTAATTAACGGCAGTCCTCTCGCGTTCGGCGAGGGCAACATAAAAGAACGGATAAAAAATGTGCTGAACTTCAAAAAACCGGCTGTGTGGGTTGTAGCTGCTGCGACTGCACTTGTCGTGGCCTTAAGCATTGGATTTGCGTTGAACAGGGAGACAGTTGATCCTAACCAAACAGGTTTCCCCGAATATGCTGTTACGGATAACAAAGAGCTTAATGTCATTGAATTGAGTCGTGATGGCATTGTCTTTCGTCCGTATGGCGGCATGCCCGATAATACACTTAGAGGAAAACAAATCGGCATCCGAAAGAATGACCCGCAAAGCAAGATATGTGAGGTGAAAGGCTATCAAGCTGACGAATGGATAATTGAGTATCTTGACGTATTCACGGGTGGAGGAAATATGCTGTTTAAGGCGATTGATGTAACTGAAATTCCTGCGGCGCTTGAGCAGTACAATATATATGAACAAAAAAGCAACCCAATACTCGCGCCATTGCCCTCACCTGCCGCTGAAACAGGGAAGACCAGCGGCGTGAACTTCTTTGTTACAACCTCTCCTGGCAAATATACGCCTGCGATGTCATCAACACCCGGCCTTAGGCTGGACATCACCTATGATGGACCGACGGCTCACATCCTGTATGAAGCAAAAACCGGCAGCTTTATTACCTGGGTGAATTCCGTCATCACTGATCTGGGGAATAGCGTAACTCGTCGAGCTGACGCCACTGCCTTGTATTGGAGGCCTAATTTTGATACTCTGCAAGATGATATAGTAACGCTTACCATCCTGAACGAAGCCGGAGAAAAAATCGCTGGAAGTGCTTTTGCTATTACGAAAGGTGATGACGGCTTTTACACTGCGTTTTCAAAATCACCGAAAAATGTTGATCCATCAGCGGAAACTGAGACGTGGGAGGTTATAAGCAGGGCATTTGCAGAAGCGTTTTTTGAAAAAAATACGGAAATTATGAAAAGTTATCTCGTAGACCCGGATGAAAATTTTGATGAGCCCATCCTAAAATCTAGCTTTAGCGACGTCGAATCCATGAAATTAAAATTCAATCTAGACAATATTAAGAGCGACTCGGTTTCCGCTCAATATGAGTTTAAGTTTGATGGTGACGATAGCTATACGTATCTGCAATTAAACATGAAAAAAGTTAATGGAGTGTGGAAAGTTGAGTTTTACGGGCTCGAAAAGTGACGTTTGTCTAGTGTGTAATTCAGGATAAGTCTTGATTTGGGTGCTGTTGACGGGTATAATCAAGAAAAAGCGGTAAGGGATCTGAATCGTTCACTAAGGTGACCACACCTTTATGAAGCAATATCCTAAAAGAAAGCAGACCTCCTCTCAATAGAGAAAGGAGAGCTGCTTTCCTTTTTGCCCCGTACCAGTTACCCCTCGATTCAATTTCTGTCCCTGTAAGTGGTAACTCTTTGAGAAGAAGGCTTTTTATCCAATCATGTAATTGCTTTTCCAGTCGGTTTTACACTTTTTTTTCACTTTACTGGCATATTCTGCAATCTCTGTTGTACTTTCGTATTGCTGTCTTTCATTATTTAGAACTGCAATGGAAAGACTTATCAAAGGAAATTTTTCAATCTGACCATGACGATTTTCTGCCATAATAAATCCATTTTTCCTATCTGTCTCTGTATAAAACTCTGGAACTCGCTTATCAAATCTTTCGATGATCGCTTCACAAAGCTTTTGAATATGATAGGTAGGTAATATGGCTATAAAATCATCTCCCCCCACATGTCCCAGGAAGCTGTCTTGAATCTCCACAGCTTCTATTCGCTGTTGTATAACTTGCGCTGTCATTTCAATCACCCGATCCCCATTTTCAAAACCATAGGCATCATTATAAGCCTTAAAATTATCCAAATCAAAGTATAGAACAGAATAGGGGCTCTGATTGTTTAACAGGCTGGACAATTGCTGTTCTATCAAAACATTGCCTGGAAGCCCCGTGAGGGGATTGGCATACTTAGCGTGACTTAACTGAATTTCTGTAGTTTTTTGCAATAAATCCTTTACGGTTACAATCCCAAAATATTTTCCGGATTTAGAAACAATAATATAATCGTAGAGAGATTCTTCCTCTCTAAGCATGGCCATCTCTGAGACACGATCCAAGGGTGTATCATAGTTCACAACCAATGGATTTTTATCCATAATTCGGTCAATGGATCTTTTCATGAATATGACATAACCATACTGCATGCCTAGATTTTTATAAAATTTATGCTTCATAATTAATCCCACCGGCTTGTCTCCATCCACTACAGGCAAACCTTCAAGGACCATACCCGATTCAAATATACCATTGATTTCCTTGCCAAGAGTACTACTGTCCACCGTTGGATATCTTTTGCTAATATCTCCTACCTTTGTAGTCGTAATATAGCTTAGTCGTATTTGTTCCTTTGTTTGATTTTTATCCTGTATTTTTTTTAAAACTATGGGATGAATGTTTAGGAAACTTCCCCCAGGCCTTTGGATATAGTATCCTTGACCATAGTGAACACCTAGTTCCACCAACTGTTCCAGTTCTTCTTCTTTTTCTATACCTTCTGCAATCAGCTTAAAATTAAGTTCATTGGCCAAGTGTACCTGTGCTTTTACAAAAGCCTGTTTTACAATATCCTTATGAATATCATGAATAAGTCCTATATCCAGTTTAATAAAAAGGGGACAGGTTAATGGCATCATGGAATTTAGTTTTGGAAAATTGCCCTCTCCATTATCTAGAGCAATCCCGCAATCGACCCCCTTAAAAACCGTCAATACTTCTTGAAACCTTCTAAAATCCTTTAGACAGGTATCTTCCGTTACCTCAAATATAACATGTCTCCTGTCTCCTAGATTGGGTGGAAAAAACTCCCCCATCCACTGTTCCAGTTTTCCTGTATCTTTAAAAAATTCAGGATCTATATTCATAAAAAGCTTAATATTTTCATGATTTCTATCAAATTTTTCAACTGCCTTTGTTTTAGACAGCCACTCAAGTTCAGCAACTTTTCCCGTTTCTCTTGCCATAAGAAATAAAAAGGCAGGCTTTTCAAACACGGTCCCCACTGGTCCCCTGCACAGGGCTTCATAACCCAATATACTTCCATCCTTTAAGGATACAATCCCTTGAAATACATTGGTTATCTTTTTTTGATTCAGTATTTCATAAAATTCCCGATGGAACAATTTCCGTTGTTCAACTTGCTCCATGTAATTCACTCCAAATCTCAAGATTTTATTCCGAGCAATTTCTCCAGCTTCTTCCATTATAACATCCAGCCTATTTCATTGGTTATGAATTTGTTAATTCTATGTGCTGTTTTTCATTTGCTTAATTATTTCAAACCCCTTATTTATTCCCTAATTTGAAAGGATTCATGAAATACCAATTCATCATGTTTCTTTCCCTTCTTTGTCATGTCATGCAGCACATTCCATACCTCTTGTTCTTCAAATCCTCTTCTCCAGGCAGCAGTGCCTGCCAGTTGATATTTGCTTACTAAACTAGCCTTTAGTGAAATAGATCGAGGATCCTCCAGCCATATTTTGTAGATATCCTGTTCTTCTTGATATTGGACAAAATACTGCCCTGCTTTTTCATCCCATACTACCTCAGCTTCTTTTTCTTCTACGATTTCTCTGGCCCTTGCCATAGAAATTGCCTTAGAATCTACTTTATTTTTGCCCTTTTCATCTTTATATTCTCTCCATACCCTTGTATAAAAAGGTAGGCCAATAAGCATTTTTTCTTCAGGTATTAATTCCAGGCTTTTTTCTATCCCTTTCTCAACCCAGCCAATGGAAGCTACTGATCCGCTAAGGGGACTAGAACCCCAGTGTTCATCATAGGTCATTACAGCCACATAATCCACAATTTGTCCTAAGGCTTTCCGATCATAGACCTTTGACCACTGTTCACTGGAAGAAGGTACCGTTATATCCACAGACAGCACCAAGTTCTGTAGGTCAATTTGCTCCCTTAACTCCTTCATAAACCTTACAAAAACAGCTTTATCTTTGTAATACATGTTTTCAAAATCTACATTGATGCCATCTAGGTTATACAGACTAGCATAAAATACCAACTGCCCGATTACTTTTTTCCTAAGGGCTTCATCATTGAGGATTTTGGAAGTCAAATCTGGTTTAAAGCTGTTATCTACCAAAGCCCATACCTGATAACCCTTTTTATGGGCTTCTTCTACATAGCTTTTATTGGCCTTATTGATCACAGTACCCCTTTCATCCACCACACTAAACCAAGTGGGGGCTATTACATCCAATGCATGGATCTTTTCTTCATCAGATAGATTAGGAGATTTTTCATGAACGTATTCCCAGGCCAAGTTGATGGGCTCCTTAGGAGGGGTAAAGGGTTCCCGCTTATGGTTTAAAACCTGGTCTGTATCTGTTTTTTCAATTACAATTGCTCTTTCTCTCTCATCTATTCTGCTGTTAAATCCTTCAATTTTTTCTAGCAATGACAGAAGAATATAGGGATATCCACCCACATCCTTGGTAGGAAAATTGACTACAACTTCATTCTCTTGTATAAAACCAGTCAATTTTTCATCCTCAAGTCTTACTGTTTTTCCCTTCAAAGGGAGAAAGATACGTTTTGCATCTTCTGAAAGTTCTATTGCATCACTAATATATGTTTTTATGATTTCGTAGGGCAAATAAATGCCTTCCTCAGCGATATATGGTTCTAGGGTTTCTTCTATTTCTTTCCCTTCAATAATCAAAGGCATAACCTCTTCTGATGTACCTGCATCCTCTTTCCACTGCATAAGACCCAAAGCAGCTCCTAAAGCAATAAAAACCACTATCATAGCTAGAATGCTCATCCTGTTTCCTCTCACCCTTGCTCCCCCTTATCATTGGTTTCTATTCCTATTGTATCATATTCGAATACCCTATCCTGTGGTAATATCAGTAAAGGGCCTTAATTTTCATCTCAAAAAACAAACCCTACTTCTTAGGAAGCACGGTTTAGTAAAGAAATATCCCCAACACTGCTGCACTGAAAATACCGAGTATGGGGTGAACCTTTAATTTATGCATACTGAAAAAAACCAGCCATGCAATGATTACACTTTTATAGTCTATGAAGGCTGTTTTTCCAACAGATACACCAGCGCTGAGAATCATACCCAAAACGGCTGGTCGTATTCCCTCAAACACTGCCTTTGTTTCCTGTGCATCCTTCATCTTCAAAAAATATTTTGATACGAGAATTATCAATGTAAAAGATATAATTGTAACGCCTATACTAGCTGTCAAAGCCCCTCCATAACCTGCTACTTTATAACCCACAAAGGTGGATGCATTAATGGCAATCGGTCCTGGTGTCATTTCTGCAATGGCAATAACATCCACAAACTCCTTTGCCGTTAGCCAGCCATGATAGGATACAATCTCCTTTTCAATTAATGGAAGCATGGCTAAACCTCCACCAAAGCTAAATCCCCCGATTTTCATAAAGGTAATGAATAACTCCCACATGCTGTGCATTACCCTTCCTCCCTTCGAAAAAGAATGAATCCCAGAAAACCTGAAGCTAGAATAATCAGAATCGGGTGAATTCTAAAGAAGGTTATTAGTAGAACTACGGTTATAATCCAAAACAAATTAAGTTTTGTTTTAGGCAGATGTTTTCCTAATTTTAGTACTGCACCTAGGATCAAGGCCACTACAGCGGGCCGAATTCCCTTAAAAGCAGCCTCTACAGCAGGAAAATGATGAAACTCCATAAAAAATACGGCAATTAATAATATCATTAGGATGGAAGGCAACATGGTGGCAGAGCAGGCAAGCAAAGCACCTCTTAACCCAAACATCCTATAACCCACATAGGTAGAAGCATTAATGGCTAAGGCCCCCGGTATAGTCTGGGACAGGGCAATAACATCCATAAATTCATCCTCTTCAATCCATTTATTCTTTTCTACAATCTCTTCTTGTATCAGTGGAATCATTGCATAGCCGCCTCCTAGGGTAAAGGCTCCTATTCGAAAAAATATAAAGAATAATTTTGATAAAGTCTGCATCTCCTCATTCTCCTTCCTCCCTAATGCTTACTGCCTTAAACAATACACTTTCTTTAAAAAGCTTATCGGTTTTTCTATTTTTTGTCAAATATTCAGTTCTTTTCTTAGTTTATTCAAAATATGAACAACTCACTAGTATTTCCCCTTAAAAATTTAGTTAAATTTTTGTTTAGCTTCTTCTATTATTGGGTAAAATTTGGATAGATTATCTATTATTTTTATTTGATGAAAGGAGAATGATTCATGCAACAATACAGATGTATTCCATGTGGTTATATTTATGATCCAGAGGAAGGAGATCCAGATGGAGGCATTGCCCCAGGAACATCCTTTGATGCTATACCTGATGATTGGGTATGTCCTGTCTGCGGTGTAGGTAAGGATATGTTTGAGCTTGTTGAATAATGTACATAGAAAATAAAGCTTTCGAAAGAATCGAGGGCTTTATTTTTATGTGTTTGACAATCCAAATAAATAGGCCCCCTGTATTATGCTTTATAAATAACTATCGAAAAGGTCATCCTTTTATGGTAAACTATTGATGGAATAAACTGATTCATAGGAGGCCGATTAAATGAAAAAGCAGTATTTAGCAGATTCCGCATTGCTTCTCGTAGCCTTAGTTTGGGGAATCTCTTTTATATTAACGAAAAATACCCTAGACAGCCTAGCTACTTTCAACTTTTTAGCCATACGCTTTTCAATTGCAGCCCTTACTTCTGCTCTAGTTTTCTATAAACGAATGCTAAGGCTGGATAAGGAAACCCTCAAATACGGAATCCTTATCGGTATCATCATGTTTTTAGGTTATGCCACCCAGACCCTGGGCCTTAACCATACCACAGCATCAAAATCCGGCTTTATTACTGGTTTTTCTGTGGTCATTGTACCCATTTTCTCTGCGTTGGTACTGAAAAAAATTCCGAAGCCTACCGCCATACTGGGGGTTATTTTTGCTATCCTAGGATTGGCCCTGCTCACATTAGATGAAAATCTGAGTCTCAATATCGGAGATCTTTACACCCTTATGGGAGCATTTTGTTTTGCCTTCCATATCATTACTGTTGGAAAATATACAGTTAAAGTAGATGCCATTAATCTGGCCATCCTTCAAATTGCTGTTGTAGGGCTTCTGAGCGCCTTGGTCAGCCTTATTTTTGAGACTCCAGTACTCCCTTCCGAAGAAAATACATGGTATGCTATCCTCTTTCTAAGCTTTGCCTGCACATCGGGAGCATTTATCGCTCAAAATATGGCCCAACGCTATACATCCGATACCCATACTGCCTTAATTCTGCTGGGAGAACCCGTATTTTCTGCCTTATTTGCTTATGTACTGGCTGGTGAAGTTCTAACGGGTCATGGAATCTTGGGCAGTATCCTTATCCTCTCGGGTATGATAACTGCCGAATTGAATTTAAATCTAAAATTCTTAAAACCTAAAATCAGTTCACAAGGTCAATAATAAATGAAAAGCGCTGGGTTCAGCGCTTTTCATTTATTCAATAGTTACTTCTCTTTCATCATCAAACTCAAAGCCATTGACCCGAAAAACTTCCAAGATCACTTCCCAAAGCTGCTCCTTGCCTTCTCTGGTTTCTGCCGAAACAGGTATTAATAAATCCTCTGAAGTCATCTGTAAAGCTTTCCGAATCATGTTGAAGTGCTTCTGACGCTGTCCCCTCGATATTTTATCCAACTTAGTAGCTATGACAATTCCGTTAAACCCAAAACTTTTAATCCAGCTGTACATATGTTTATCCTGCTGAGTAGGTTCATGACGAATATCCACCAGCTGCAATACCTCTATTAGATTTTTTCGATTGGTCAAATAGGTGTCCATCATCTTGCCCCAAGCTTCCTTATTACTTTTAGAAACTTTAGCATAGCCATAGCCTGGCAAATCTACCAAATGAAACTGCTGGTTTAATCGGTAAAAGTTGATGGTTTGAGTTTTCCCAGGACTAGAACTTGTTCGGGCTAATTTTCGCATATTCACCAGCATATTGATGAGGGAAGATTTCCCAACATTAGAGCGACCAGCCAAAGCGATTTCAGGCATGGACTCCTCGGGATACTGCTCTGGCTTAACGGCACTGATGATAATCTCTGCACTTCTAATTTTCATCTGAATTTTCCTTCCTTACCAAAGCATGTTCTAAAACCTCATCCATGTGGCTTACCAGAATAAGTTCTACTTTCTTTTTTACATTGTCTGGGATCTCTTCTACATCCTTTTTATTCTCAATAGGCAGCAATACTTTGGTAATCCCTGCACGATTTGCAGCTAAAACCTTCTCTTTTAATCCGCCGATAGGGAGTACCCTGCCTCTTAAGGTTATTTCTCCCGTCATGGCCACCCTCTTATTTACTGGAATATTGGTTAAAGCCGATATCACCGCTGTAGACATGGTAATTCCAGCAGAAGGACCATCCTTGGGAATAGCGCCTTCAGGGATATGGATATGGATATCTAAGGTTTGATAGAAATCCTCTGATATTTTTAGATCTTCCATTTTAGATCGGATGTAGCTGATGCCCGCTCTAGCAGATTCTTTCATTACATCTCCTAGCTGACCTGTTAGTACAAGTTTTCCATTTCCCTTCATGGTAGTAACCTCAATGGAGAGGGTATCCCCCCCAACACGGGTCCAGGCCAAACCTGTAGCAATACCTACCTCATGATTTTCATGGGCTTTCTCATATCGGAACCTAGGAATCCCCAGGTATTGATTTAGGTTTTTGGGATGAATGCGTATAAGCTTTATCTTATCTTCAACCACACGCTTAGCAGTTTTTCTACACAGGGTTGCAATTTGGCGCTCTAAATTTCTAACCCCTGATTCTCGGGTATAGTAATTGATTACATCTCTCAAGCCTTGCTCGGATATTTGAAGGTTTTCTGACTGTAGACCGTGTTCTTTTATCTGTTTTGGAGCTAAATACCGCTGGGCAATTTTTAGTTTTTCTTCTTCTGTATAGCCTGAAATCTCAATAACTTCCATTCGATCTAAAAGGGGCCTTGGAATAGTCCCTAAGCTGTTGGCCGTTGTGATAAACATAACTTTAGACAAATCAAAGGGTACTTCCAAATAATGATCTGTAAACTCCTTGTTTTGCTCTGGATCCAATACTTCTAGCAAAGCCGATGCTGGATCTCCCCGAAAATCATGGCTGAGCTTGTCAATCTCATCAAATAAGAATACAGGATTTTTAGAGCCAGCTTCTTTGATAGATGCAATGATCCTTCCAGGAATAGCACCTACATAGGTTCTTCGGTGGCCTCGAATTTCAGCCTCATCACGAACACCGCCCAAAGACATTCTTACAAAATTACGGTTTAGAGATCGAGCAATGGATTTAGCAATAGAGGTTTTTCCTACCCCCGGTGGACCCACCAAGCAAAGAATAGGCCCCTTCATATTTTGAGCCAGCTGCCGAATGGCTAGATATTCTAGGATTCTTTCTTTAACACTTTTAAGTCCATAGTGGTCCTCATCTAAAATGAGTTTGGCCTGCTTAATATCCAAACGATCCTTGGTCTGCTTATTCCATGGCAAATCCAAAATCCAATCCACATAGGTTCGGATAACACCGGCTTCAGCAGAGCCCGGCGCCAGACGAAAGAGTCTATCTATCTCTTTTTCAACCTTTTCTTCAACCTTTTTCGGCATTTTTGCCTTCTTAATCCGCTGCCGGTATTCTTCTGCCTCGTCTTGAATACCCCCTTCTTCTCCTAGTTCCTCTTGAATCGCCTTCAACTGTTCTTTCAGGTAGTATTCCTTCTGCATTTTATTAATCTGCTTTTTCACACGGGTATTGATTTCTTTTTCTATTTCTAAAATCTCTATTTCACGGAGCAGTATACCATAGAGTACTTCCAATCTATCCTTAGGATGGAAAGCCTCTAATATCTCTTGTTTTTGTTCTATTTTTAAAACCATATGGGAGGCAATCACATCGGCAAGCCTTCCAGGTTCTTCTATAGAGCTTACAGAAATCAGCACTTCTGGTGAAATACGATTGCTTACACCAATATAATTTTCAAAGGCTTCCATCACTGTTCGCATAAAAGCCTCAAGTTCCTTGTCTATTTCAATCTCTTCTTCATAGTTTTCTTCTTCTAATAAAGCTTTAAAATAACGTTCTTCTTTAGTCAATTCAAGAATCCTAGCTCTGCTAATTCCTTCTACCAATACGCGGATAGCATCACCTGGTAATTTTAACATCTGTTTAATCTTTGAGATAGTCCCCACACGATAGAAATCTTCCTCTGTAGGAATATCTGTTTCTGCCTCCTTTTGAGTTGTCAAAAAAATCAATTGATCATTGACCATTGCTTCTTCTAAAGCATTAATTGATTTTTCTCTACCCACATCAAAATGAAGAACCATATATGGAAAAACAGAGAGCCCTCTTAGGGGAATCAAAGGCATCTCATAATGCTTCACTTTTTTATTGTCCATAAACACCAACTCCTCTTCTGTAAACTGACAATTTTAGTTTTTGTATTCCTAGTTAATTTATGTAAGATAAGTATTTCTTCTTATAAACTTTTGCAAAGGATTCTAGATATTTTATTTATACGTTCTACTAGAGATACTAAACTTTTTTCTTGTGCAATTCATTATTATATATAATATTGCTGTATTTTTCAATAGAATGCTTTTAAGGAATAAATTCTAGGGATTGCTTTTTTCCCTTGCTATGCTATAAGTGAAACACTCCGCCCTTTAAGAAAGGGTACCGGAGTGTTTGCCCATGCCTTCTGCCATGGCAATTTGTAAGTGGCCAGATGTAGCAGCGGACAAAGGTATAACATTTTTCTGAATGGCTAATTCTATCACTTCTTGGATAGTTTCTACCTTTAGCACCTCAATTCCTGCATCCTTAAATCTTTCTTGCCAATTTTCAGCTGGAATAAATACCTTGCTGCAACCTGCTTCTTTAGCAGCTTCAATTTTTTGAACCGCACCACCAATAGGTTTTATCTTGCCACCTATAGAAAGTTCTCCCGTCATGGCTATTTTATTATCTACTTCTTGACCAGTAATCGCAGAATAAATGGCCGTTGCAACTGTTATACCTGCTGAGGGACCATCTACCATCATTCCCCCTGGAAAATTGAGATGGATATCATAGTCCGATGGATTTAATTGAAAATGCTTACGCAGTACGGTTAAAACATTTTCTACAGAATTTTGTGCTGTACTTTTTCTTTTTAACTTTCTTCCCATGGATGAAACCTCTTCTTCCTCAGCAATCCCTGTAACGCGAAGGCTTCCAGTCCCTCCTCCTACTTCAATGGCCGTCGCTTCTACCTCAGAAACAATTCCCATACTAGGCCCCAGTACAGCTAGCCCATTTACCACCCCTATCTGAGGTCTATTGCTTATTTGTGATTTTGGCCTAGGTAAATAGTGTCCACTTTCAACTACCCATTCCATGTCTTTTTGGGTCAACATTTTTCGTTCTTCATTTAATGCGACACCACTGGCAATTTGCACCATATTTACTGTTTGTCGACCATTATGGGCATATTTTTTTACTATATCTACAGCAGCAGGCTCAATCTCAAAACCACATTTATCCACGGCATTCATGCAGATCCTTCCAACTTCCTCGGGCATTAGCGGACGGAAATAGATTTCTACACATCTAGAACGTAGTGCTGCCGGAATTTCTTCAGCTGTTCTGGTAGTAGCACCAATCAAACGGAAATCAGCTGGCAAGCCTTTTTGAAATATCTCATGAACATATTTAGGAACATTGGTATCTTCTGAATTATAGTAGGCACTCTCTAAAAATACTTTTCTGTCTTCTAATACCTTGAGTAATTTATTCATTTGTACAGGATGCAGCTCCCCAATTTCATCGAGGAACAATACGCCTCCATGAGCCTTTGTTACAGCTCCAGGCTTCGGCTGTGGGATACCAGATTGCCCTAGAGGACCTGCTCCTTGATAAATAGGATCATGGACAGAACCCATAAGAGGATCTGCAATACTTCTCTCATCAAATCGTACTGTAGTGGCATCCATTTCTATAAACTTTGACTGATAGTTAAATGGAGAATGCTTGATTTTTTTCGCTTCATCTAGTACCAATCTAGCCGCTGCAGTTTTACCTGTCCCTGGTGGTCCATAGATAATCACATGTTGGGGGTTAGGGCTGCATAGTGCTGCTTTTAGTGCTTTGAGTCCATCCTCTTGACCTACAATATCATAAAAGCTTTGGGGTCTTGTTTTTTCTGAAAGGGGCAGAGTCAAGGACATCCCTCTTAACTGATTGAGCTTATCCAACTCTTTTCTTGATTCCTTCTCAACAGCTATTTTGCTACCGGTTTGACTTTTAAGTAGGTTTAAGAAATAAAAACCAATCACCATAGCAAAGAAAAACTGAATAAAAAACAATAGATTTGGCAATGAATTCCCTCCCTTCGAATCCTATCATAAGATTCTAAGGTTAGTATATGATGGTTTCATA
The DNA here is from genome assembly GCA_040797825.1 of Thermotaleaceae bacterium. Taxonomy (GTDB): domain Bacteria; phylum Bacillota; class Clostridia; order Peptostreptococcales; family Thermotaleaceae; genus Geosporobacter. The sequence continues at coordinate 22,505 of JBFNEZ010000025.1, forward strand.
TTCCCTATTGATTACAAAAAATGGGGATAACAATGAATAAAGTAGGCGAAGGATTTATTCGCCTACTTTCATTAAGATGCTGTTTCTTCTTTTTTCTTTTTAGTTTTTCTTTTCTTTGCGTCAGATAGTACCAAAGTAGGTTCTGTTGCATTTTCCACTGTATCCTTGGTAACAATACATTTCTCAATATCTTCTCTAGATGGAATATCATACATTACATCCATCATAAGATTTTCTACAATACTTCGTAATCCTCTAGCACCAGTTTTTCTCTCGATAGCCTTTTTGGCAATAGCAACTAGAGATTCTTCATCCATTTCCAGTTCTACGCCATCTAGTTCGAACAGCTTTTTATACTGCTTAATCAAGGCATTTTTAGGTTCTACCAATATCTTCACCAAGGCTTGCTCATCCAACTCATGGAGGGTTACTGTCACAGGCAATCTTCCTACAAATTCTGGAATTAATCCATAACGAAGCAAATCTTCTGGCTGTATCTTATTCAGCAGTTCTCCAACATCCTTCACAACCTTGCTTTGAATGTTGGCTTCAAAACCCATGGATTTTTGTCCAATTCGTTTTTGAATAATTTTATCAATACCATCAAAGGCACCACCACAAATAAATAGAATATTGGTGGTATCGATTTGAATAAATTCTTGATGGGGATGCTTTCTCCCACCTTGAGGTGGAACACTGGCAACGGTACCCTCAAGAATTTTTAGCAAGGCCTGCTGCACACCTTCACCGCTGACATCTCTTGTAATAGATGGATTATCAGATTTTCTAGCAATCTTATCAATCTCATCTATATAGATAATTCCTTTTTCTGCTCGCTCAATATCATAATCAGCAGCCTGTATCAGCTTTAGTAATATATTTTCAACATCTTCTCCTACATAGCCAGCTTCCGTTAAAGAAGTGGCATCTGCTATGGCAAAGGGTACATTTAGTATTCTTGCCAGGGTTTGAGCAAGCAAGGTTTTACCAGATCCTGTAGGACCAAGCATAACAATATTACTCTTTTGAAGCTCTACATCATCATGTTTTCCTTGACGGTTGATTCTTTTATAGTGATTATATACAGCTACTGCTAAAGCTCTCTTAGCTCGCTCCTGACCAACAACATATTGATCGAGTACATTATTGATTTCCTTCGGCTTAGGGAGATCCGTCATCTCCATTTCAATATGCTCTTCAAATTCTTCTTGAATAATCTCTTGACATAGTTCGATACATTCGTCACATATATATACACTAGGACCAGCGATAAGCCGTCTTACTTGATCTTGAGATTTTCCGCAAAAAGAGCATTTTAACTGCTTTTTATCATCAAATCTTGACATCCCAACACCTCTCTTGTCTTATTTCCTGGAAGTGATAACTTTATCGATCAATCCATAAGTAACGGCTTCTTGGGGTTCCATGAAGAAGTCTCTGTCGGTATCCCGTGAAATTTTCTCCAATGGTTGACCTGTTCTCTCGCTCAGGATTTTATTAATTGTTTCTCTCATTTTTAAAATTCTTTCCGTATGAATCCGAATATCTTCTGCTTGCCCTCTGGTTCCTCCAAGGGGCTGATGAATCATGATTTCTGCATTGGGCAGTGCAAAACGCTTCCCTTTAGCACCAGCTGCCAGCAGGAATGCTCCCATACTTGCGGCCATACCAATACAGATTGTGGATACATCTGGCTTAATATACTGCATAGTGTCATAAATAGCCATCCCTGCAGTAATAGAACCACCAGGACTATTGATATACAATTGAATGTCCTTGTCAGGGTCCTCTGCTTCCAAAAAGATCAGCTGCGCAACTACAAGACTTGCAGTATGATCATTCACTTCTTCTCCCAAAATAATAATTCTATCCTTTAATAACCTAGAGTAGATATCATAGGAACGCTCTCCTCTATTGGTTTGTTCAACGACCATTGGAACTAAAGGCATAGCCCTATACCTCCTTTTGTTTATTTCTTTTAATTATTTTGCTTGCTGCACAACATAATCAACAGCTTTCCTTATTCTAATACCCTCTTCCATATACTTATAATCTTGAGGACGTACAGATTTTTTGAAATTTTCTAAGTCTGCATTATATTGTTTTGCATACTTTTCGATTTCTGCATCAACCTCTTCCGAAGTTATTTCAATTTTTTCTTCATTGGCAATAGCTTCAAGAGTTAATTGAGTTTTTACTCTATTATATGCATCATCTTTCATTTGTTCCTTCATCTCTTCTACTTTCTTGTTGGCATATTGTAAATAAGTTTCCAAACTTAGTCCTTGGTAGCGAAGCTGATTATCAAAATCTCTCAACATGTTTTCAATCTCGTCTTCTACCATAACCTCTGGAATATCTACTTCTACATTGGAAACAACCTTATCTACAATGGCATCTCTTCTTTCATTCTCTGCTCTTTTTTGAGCACTTTCCTCTTGTTTTTTGCGAATATCCTCTTTAAGTGCTTCTAAGGTATCCTGTTCACTGACATCCTTAGCAAACTCATCATCAAGCTCTGGCAGCTCTTTTTCTTTGATCTCATGGATCGTTACTTTAAAGACCGCCTCTTTTCCAGCCAAATCTTCCGAATGATATTCCTCAGGGAAAGTAACTTTTACCTCTACTTCCTGACCAATTTCCTTACCTATCAATTGCTCTTCAAAACCTGGGATGAATTGTCCCGAACCAATGACCAAAGTTTGATTCTCTGCGGTTCCTCCCTCGAATTGGTCTTCTCCCACAAAGCCTGCATAATCAATGATCACTGTATCCCCTGCCTGCACAGATCTTTCAACAGAAATCAATCTTGCATTCCGTTGTCTTAATCTGTCAATTTCAGCATCTACATCTTCTTCTTTAACATTATACTCGATTTGGTCAACTTCTATACCTTTGTATTCTCCCAGTTTCACTTCTGGCTTAACTGTTACAGCAGCTGTAATAATCAAATCTTCGCCCTTACCGATCTGCTCAATATCAATAGATGGTCTGTCTACGGGTTCTAGATTGTGCTCCTGAATAGCCCCTTCATATATAGTCGGAAATATCTCATTGATAGCATCTTCATAAAAAACCCCTTCACCATACTGCAATTCAATCAGCTTTCTTGGTGCTTTTCCCTTTCTGAATCCAGGAATATTAAATCTTCCTTTCATTTTATGATAGACTTTGTCAACTGATTTTTCAAAATCTGCAGCACTTGCTTGGATTTTTAAGGTAACTTCATTATTTTCCTTTTTTACAACAACTGAACTCATGAATATTGTTCCTCCTCTAACTATCTTTATCTTTTCAAAAGAATAAACGTGACTCTTTTCTGACATAAATTTTTAACCCTTTTATTATATCATAAAAACTGTCTATACACTAATTTTTTGCCAATTCCTCAAGTTTTCTTACCTTTTCATTTCCTAATTCTTACCGAAAGGGGAAAAATCTATTCAGTATTTTAAAAGACCAATGGCTCATACCATTGGTCTTTTAAAAATTATGATTTAATTCAATATAAATTATAACATTCTATCACAAAATGTAAACTATTCTATTGTAATTTTGTTAATTATTTTTTATAAAGAAAATAATAATCGGCCCACTACATGCTTCCATTTCATGTAGGGGCCGATTATCGACCAGATTCTAATTCACTATAAACACTTACATCTTCTACTAAAATTCGAAACCAATTCCTTTCCCAGGAAAACCTAATGCTTCGGTACTTCAATAAATATCAATCTGAAAAACCTCAACTCAATAGACTTAACCTTCTTCAATTTACTTTTACAACTTACAACTTACAACTTACAACTTACAACTTACAACTTACAACTTACACCCGTCAAATACTTTCTTTCTAAAACCTGATTAACAAAACACTTTCTACGTGAACCTGATAAACAATGCTATTGCTTTTACCAAAGTGAATTAGAACCTGTTAAGAAGAATTTCTTCTTCTTGTATTTATTATAGCATACTCTTTTTAAAAAATACAGGATTATTTTCTGAATCTTATAAATTTTCTGTACCAATTTTTCCCTTTTTCACAAGCAGCTTTTTTATCCTTTTAACAACAGTGTTTCTATCTAATCCATAGTGCCCAAACAATTCTTCTACTGTCCCCGATTGCCCAAAAGCATCCTCTACTCCCATAATATCCATCCATACTGGATGGGTTGTTGTCACTGCCTCTGCTACCGCACTCCCTAGACCGCCATAGATGCTATGATCCTCTAAGGTCATTACCGCTTTGGTCTTCTTTGCAGACTGAAGAATGATTTCCTTATCTAAGGGTTTTATGGCGGCCATGCTGATCACCTCTGCCTCTATGCCTTCTTTAGCTAACAGCTTTGCACTCTCTATGGCATGCCAAGTCATAATGCCATGACTGACAATAGTAACATCCCTGCCTTCCTTTACAAGGCTCCCCTTCCCAATCTCAAAGCAATAGCTTTGATCCTGTATTCTAGGCAGCTCTGCCCTTCCAATTCGAATGTATACAGGTCCATTCCAAGCAACAGCCTTCTCAATGGCCTGTCTCGTTTCTATTTCGTCCGATGGCGCTAAAACTGTCATATTTGGAAGAGCCCGCATCAAAGCAATATCTTCTAAAGCTTGATGGGTAGCTCCATCAGCTCCAACGGCCAACCCTGGATGGGTAGCCATGATCTTGACATTATTCCGGGGATAGGCAATGCACTGTCTTATCTGGTCATAGGCCCTGCCAGCTGCAAAAACAGCAAAAGTACTCACGATGGGAACAAATCCTTCACTAGCCATACCTCCAGCCACAGACATCATATGCTGTTCACAAATTCCCATATTAAAGTGCCGCTTAGGAAACTTTTTTTGGAAGTGGATGGTTTTTGTCGAAGTAGCCAGATCTCCATTTAATACAACAATTCTCTCATCTTTTTTCCCCAACTCTATAAGAACCTCACCAAATACATCTCTTGGAGATTTCATCCCAGCACCTCCCTCCTATAATTGCTCAGCTCTTTTTTAATCCTGCTGTATTGTTCTGAACTGATTTTACAACAATGAGAGCTGACTTGGTTCTCCAAAAACGAAACACCTTTTCCCTTTATGGTATTGGCAATAATTGCTCTTGGCCTACCTTTAGCAGGCTTTCCTAATACTTCTAGAATTGCCTCCATATTATGACCATCTATCTCCCATACTTCCCATCCAAAGGAGCAAAATCGCTCCTTTAAATAAAAATGATTCTGTATGGCCTCAATCTGCCCATCCAACTGCAGTCTATTTTGATCAACAATTACCATCAAGTTATCCAGTTGATAATGGGCTGCCGATGAAATAGCTTCCCAGTTTTGTCCTTCCTGAAGCTCTCCGTCGCCGACCATTACAAAGACTTTTGCTCCGTTTTCCTTTAATTTTAATGCAAGAGCTTTTCCTACTCCATAGGAAATTCCTTGGCCTAAAGAACCAGCACTCATCTCAATGCCTGGAGTTTTTCTAGCATCGGGATGCCCTTGAAGGATAGAATCCATTTTTTTATAGGACTTTAGCTGCTCTGAAGAAAAGAAGCCTAAGTCTGCTAAAATCACATAAAGTCCTAGTACCCCATGTCCCTTGCTTAGAATAAATCTATCTCTCAAGGGATCTTTTGGACTTTGTGGATCTATTTTCATAACCCAATAGTAAAGAGCTGTCAATAGTTCCACTGTAGATAAGGCCCCTCCCACATGACAGTTCCCAGCCTCATAGGCACAGTCCAATATTTTTTCTCGAATTTTCCATGCTTTTTGTTCCAGCTTCCTTACCTCCATTTTAACCTCCCCTACAACCCCTGTTTTTAATATAAGTAGGAAAGTAGAACTTTCCTAACTTATAGTAAAAGAGAGGGAGCGCCCCCCCTCATACTACCATTAGAATATCATTTTTACTGAACAAATATTTTCAGTATATTGCCAAGCAATATCCCTACTACTCCAAAGTCTGCATCACTAAAGGTGGTATTGGCATAGCCCAGGCTTCCCAATACAGGCATCAATAACACTGGCAGAATTGTAATAAGGATTCCATGAACGAAGGCTCCCCATAATGCCCCTTTTCTTCCTCCAGTAGCATTACCGAATACTCCAGCTGTGGCTCCACAAAAAAAGTGAGGGACTACACCAGGAACAATTACAGGTAATCCTAGGGCCATTAATAGAAACATTCCGATGACTCCTGCAGCAAAACTTGACAAAAAACCTACCAGTACAGCTGTAGGCGCATATGGAAATACTACGGGGCAATCTAAAGCAGGCTTGGCATCAGGAACTAGTTTTTCAGCAATTCCTTTAAAGGCAGGTACAATCTCTGCTAAAATCATCCGTACTCCCTGAAGGATAATAAATACCCCACCAGCAAAGGTAATGGCTTGCAGCAGGGAGAATACTATAAAATGCTGTCCTCCGCTTAATTCCTCAGTAAAGCTTTTGCCTGCCGCTAAGGCAGATATAAGATATATAATTCCCATTGTAAAGGCAATGGCCACGGGTGTATCCCTCAAAAAAGACAGTCCTTTTGGTAAAACTAGCTTTTCTGTAGATTCTTCCTTATTTCCAAACCATTTTCCAATCAACGCTGCCAAGACATAGCCAGTCGTTCCAAAATGAGCAAATGCCACTTCATCAGTCCCTGTTATCTCCTTCATAAAAGGTTGTGCAATGGCTGGAAAAAATACCATTACGATTCCCAACAGGATAGAGCCTAAGGCAATCAGACCTGCACCAGACAACCCTCCAGCTGCCAATATGGCTGCAATCATAATCCCCATATAAAGCGTATGATGGCCTGTTAAAAAGATATATTTAAATCTAGTAAATCTGGCGATGGCAATATTGACAACCATACCAAAAAACATAATGAGCGCCATTTCCTTACCAAAGGCTTTTTGTGCAATCGATACCACTGCTTCGTTATTTGGGACAATACCAGTTATGCCAAAACCCATCTGAAACATCTCTGAAAAATGATTCAGGGCACCTACGACCACATCGGCTCCAGCTCCCAGTATAATAAACCCCATAATCGTCTTAATGGTTCCTTTGATACAGTCTGTGGAAGGTTTTCTTTGTGCCCATAGTCCAATAAGTGCTACCAAGCCTACTAAAATCGCTGGAACACTGAGAACATCAAACATTAAAAATCGGAAAAATACCATAGGACAACCTCCTTTGCTCAATTATTATACTTTTATAAGGCTCCCAACTTTTTCAAGGTTTCTTCCATTCGTCTTTTCATATCCTCTTTGTCAATCATGTTTTTTAAGGCGATCACCTCCCCCCCCATTCCTTCCAGCTGGCTGGCAATATCAATGGTACCTACATAAATATCAGCACCTTCCCCTTTCGCCGATCCTAAATCTGTATGGGTAACCTCTGCCTGAACACCTAATTCCTTTAGGATAGCTTTCATACTCATTTCGATCATAAAACTGCTTCCAAGACCGCTGCCGCATGCAATCAGAATTTTCATTTTTTCACCTCCTTCCCTATTTTGCATATCTATCTAGGATCTCAATAACTTCAGTTTTATCCCTAGAATTCATGATGCTATTTACGTCTTCCCCACTGCACAATAGATCCATTAATTGGGATAATGCAAGGAGATGACTCTTAGTATCCTTGGCTGCTAAAGTAATGATTAATTTCACAGGATCGTTGTCTTTGCTGCCAAAGGAAATCGATTTTTTCAATGTTACCAGACTCATAGATAATTCATTGACACCATCTTCAGGCCGTGCATGGGGCAATGCAATACCTGGTGCAATGACAATATATGGACCCATATCTAAAACATTTTTAATGATGGCCTGGATATAGCGCTCCTCAATAGCCTTTTTATCCAGCAGAAGCCTTGCTCCTTGATAGATAGCCTCCTGCCAATTTTCAACCTCTACATTCAATGCAATATCCTCCCATTGAATTAGTTGTTCTAACATGATTTTTCCTCCCTTTCTTGGCAATTTCAAATTTTTCTGCTGTAAAGGAATTCTCTTTGTGAAAATATTTAAACCTCTTCACTATTCATTACAATATATGTTCCGAATCTGTTGTCCTAGCACTTTAGGACAATAAAAAA
>JBFNEZ010000026.1:0-30154 GCA_040797825.1 Thermotaleaceae bacterium
CAGAGGAAAATGCAAAATAATGAAGAATATACAATTAAGGATATCAATTTGAAAAGAGGTGTTTTCATGCTGGAAGCTGTCAAGCAAAAGGTCAGCCCCCATGAGGTTATTTTCTCGCTGGATATTGGCACAAGAAATGTGGTTGGCATAGTAGGCAAGCAGGAAGAAGAACGATTTATTGTGATAGATGTAGAAGTAATTGCACATCCTAGCAGAGCAATGTATGATGGTCAAATCCACGATATTGACAAAGTTGCAGAAGTAACACAAAGGGTAAAAAATAATCTTGAAAATAGATTGGGATTTACACTAAGCCAAGTAGCTATTGCCGCTGCTGGTAGAGCACTTAAAACACAGCAGGTACATATCCATAGAGAAGTAGATATTACAAAGGTTATCGATAAGCGGTTGATAGACAGTTTAGAGATAGAAGGGATACAAAAAGCACAACAAGCCCTAGAAGAGGAAGAAAATCTCAAGGATATAAAATACTATTGTGTTGGGTATACGGTGATAACTTATTATCTAAACGATGGGATGATTACTACATTAAAGGGGCATCGAGGACACAAGATTGGGGCAGATATATTGGCTACATTTCTCCCCCATGTGGTAGTGGATAGTCTTTATGCGGTTATGGAAAAGGTAGGTTTAGATGTAATTAACCTTACTCTTGAGCCTATTGCAGCTATACATGTAGCTATTCCCCATAAGCTGCGTCTGCTTAATTTGGGATTGATAGACATTGGAGGAGGCACATCAGATATCGCTATTACTAAGGATGGCACAGTGGTAGCCTATGCAATGGCTTCTGTAGCAGGAGATGAGATTACAGAAGCTATTGCAAAAGCATATTTGCTGGATTTTGACACTGCAGAAAAATTAAAACTGGCGTTAAATAAACAGGAACAGCATAGTTTCTGCGATGTAGTTGGCATTCCTTATAGTTTATCAACAGCAGAAATACTTGAGTGTATATCAGATGTTATCGAAGGGTTAGCTGGTGAGATCGCTCAAAAGCTTATTGAATACAATGGGAAAGCACCCAGCGCTGTATTTTGTATTGGAGGAGGGAGTCAAATACCTACTTTCACGCAACATTTGGCTTCCAAGCTGCAGCTTCCTAAGGAAAGGGTAGTTATTAGAGGAACAGAAATCATTGAAAATATAATCTTTGAATCTACAAAAATAGAAGGGCCTGAGTACATTACACCTATAGGGATTGGTCTGATAGCTTTAAAAGATCGTGAGCAGGATTTTATTCATGTCCATGTAAATAACACGGCTATTAAGCTGCTCAATACAAAACAGATGTATGTTTCCGATGCCCTCATACAAATTGGCTACAGTGCACGAAAACTTATTGGGAGAAGAGGAAAAGGTTTAAATTTTAAAATTAATGGTGCAACTAAAAATGTATCAGGAGAAGCAGGGGAAGCAGCTAAGGTTTTTGTAAATGGTGTACCAGCCAGTTTGGATACAAAAATAAAGAACAGAGATAATATTCAGATAGAACCAGCAATGGATGGAGAAGATGCAAAGCTTTCTTTAAGCGAATTACTCAACAATGTTAAAAAAGTACATTTTAACGGACTGGATTTCAAATTAATCAACGAACCTTTAATTAATGGAAGGCCTGCTGAATTGGGCTATTTAATACAAGATGGAGATGAACTTACCTATCAGGAGATCCAAGAAGTAGGAGAATTACTGCTGCGATTTCAAAAAAGTCCAGAACATGTCCAGATATTTGTAAATGAAAAAAAAGTTGATAAGAACTATCTGCTTCAAGATAATGATTGTATTGCTATTCTTGAAGAAAGAGGGGATATAGAGGCAAATGTGCTTTCAAAACAAACTCGTTCTGATGGTATAAGTGATGAGAATACTCCCTTAGATAGAAAGGGTATTTCAATATATGTAAATGAAATACCTGTTTATTTAGAAGACGAAAGAAAAACACCCTACATTTTTGTAGATATATTTAACTATATTGATTTTGATAGAAGCAAGGTTCAGGGGAATTTAGTACTGCGATTAAATGGTATGCGTGCCAACTATACCGATACTTTGAAAGAAGGAGATCAGATAGAGATATTTTGGGAATGAGACTACTCATATAGTAAAAAAAGAGGAGGGAGAAATCTCCCTCCATCATGAAAGGGGGAAAATTTACCTGTGGACCTATGTCCACTTCATATTATGCATGTACTCGGAAAAAGTGACAGATTGCTCAAAAAGTGTCATTATGAATTTCTATTGTTTCATGTTCAAGGCCATTAAAATGATGTATAGTAGTAATATGGACTCGTTGTAGATAATAATATAAAACAAATGGAGCCGATTCGAAGAAGCAGGTTTTAGAAGGGGGGACAAAACAATGGATGCAAAAACTACTAAAAAGATGAAGAATAAAAACGTATTGGCCGGTGTCCTGATTGTACTATTAAGCTTTCTAACTTCCACTACAGGAATAGCTTTTTTCCTCATTCATCGGGATACGATCTATAACGGTGTAACCATAGAAAATATAGATATGGGTGGATTGTCGATTGCAGAGGCGAGGCAAAGAATTCAAACTCATTTTGATGAAAATGTTAGTACCAAGACGATTCAGTTGAAATATGGAGATAAGGTGTGGGCTCTTCCTGCCCAGGAGATAGGATATGCTTTAAATTATATAAAAGCAGCAAATGAAGCCTATAATGTAGGTAGAGAAGGGAATTACTTCGAGCGATTTAATAAAATTATTTCGTTATACAAACAGCCAGAAAACATTCTTCTCATCCCCAGTTATGAGCATGTCAAGGTAGAAAAAACATTGATCGACATAAAAAAAAGTGTAGATAAGCCGGCCACCAATGCAAAAATTATACGGCAAGGTGGTAAATTTTATATTACTCCAGAGATAACAGGGCAGATGATGGATCAAGAGAAAACAAATCAATTGATCGCAGAAGCAATTAGCAACCATAAGTATGATAGGGAAATAGTTATTCAATTGCCCATAGAAATACAATCTCCTAAAATTACATCAGAAAGTTTAGGCTACATTAATGACTTATTAGGGACTTATACAACTCAATTTAATGGATCTAATAAAAATAGAAGTCAAAATATTACGCTTGCATCTCAGTCAATTAATGGGACTGTACTGATGCCCAGTGATGTCTTTTCTTTTAATGATATTGTTGGACCAAGAAGCCGACAAAGAGGCTATCTAGATGCACCGGTGATTTTTAAGGGAGAACTGGTAGAAGGTTTAGGGGGAGGGGTATGTCAAGTTTCCAGCACTATTTATAATACGGCTTTGTTAAGCAATCTTAAGATTGTTGAACGTGTCAATCATTCTATTCCCTCCACCTACGTGCCTAGAGGATTAGATGCTACAGTTTCTTATGGCGTTTTAGATTTTAAATTTCAAAATACTTCCTCCCAACCTATATATATCGAATCAACAGTGCATAATAACCAATTATCTATAAAGATTTATGGGATGAAAACAGACAATAGAGTAGTTAAAATCATCACACAAGAAGATGAGGTTGTTAAAAGAACGATAGAGACAAAATACGATAGCAATTTATTACAGGGAATGCAAAGAGTTGAGCAAGAAGGCAGAGATGGTTATAGGGTATCTACTTATAAAATCATTTATGAGAATGGAGCGGAAGTTGAAAGAAGTACTCTTACCAAAGACTACTACAGACCTCAAAAACAGGTTGTCGTTAAGGGAACCAAAAAGCCCCAAGCGGTGGATTATTCAAAACAGAAAAATGTTCCTCAGGCATCCGACGAAACTGAAACTACACAATGATACAGGTAACGAGCTAATTTAAATTCTTTTTTGAAGGCTACATGGCAAATACTGAAATGTCGCATGAGGTGAGATCATGAAACTAGATTTATATGATAAAGAAATTAAATGTCCTGTGTGTAAAAACATCTTTCACTCCAAAAAGGTCAAAAGCTCTGCTTGTAGAATTGAAAAGCGTGATCCTGATTTTTGTGTATATTATCATAGCGAAAACCCTAATTTTTATGGTGTTTATGTATGTCCAATGTGCGGGTATGCTGCTATGGAAAATGTTTTTGAAGAAATCAATGGGCAAGGCAAAAAAATAATCGAAGAGACAGTGATGAGACGATGGGTACAGCGAAGCTTTGGAGAACAACGCACTGTATATGATGCCATAGAAACCCATAAGCTGGCCCTTCTCTGCGGACAAATCCTTAATCAGAAAAAAGGGGTATTGGGGAGCATTTGTCTCCGTTTAACATGGTTTCATCGATTTATAAACAGTGAACGAGAATTTGAGTTTATGAAACATGCAGTGGCTTGTTTTGAAGATGCATTTTTTAACGAGCCTCTTCCGGTAGGAAATCTAGATGAAGTTACTATGCTCTATCTTATTGGAGAGTTGAAACGAAGGCTAGGAGAATATGAAGAGGCGATTGAGTGGTTTAATAAGGCAATCAACAATCGAAATATTAAATTAAAAAAGAAACTAGATGAACAAACACGAGAGCAATGGCGTCTTGCCAAGGAAGAATATTCAAAAATAAAAGAATCGATACAGGTGGGTTGAGATGATGAAAGCTTACTATGCAAAGGCTAATATAGCTTTAGGAGAACTTTATGTGGTTTCAACAGAACGTGGACTATGTAAAATAAAGCTGCAAAAAGAAGATTTAGGGGATTTTTTTCAATGGCTGAATAAAAATTTTTCATCCGTTGAAGAAAGCTTTGAGAAAAATGAACATATAATAAATCAACTACAGGCTTATGGAAATAATGAATTGAAGACTTTTCAAATGGATTTGCACTTAATCGGAACCTCTTTTCAGAAAAGAGTGTGGGAAGCATTAAGGACGATACCCTATGGAAGTGTATGCAGCTACAAAACCATAGCAGAAAAGGTTGGGTGTTCAAAGGGGTTTCGCGCAGTAGGAATGGCAAACAATAAAAACAATATTCCTATAGTCATTCCCTGCCATCGTGTAATCGGTTCAAAGGGGCAATTGGTTGGATATGGCGGAGGATTAGAAATGAAAAAAAGACTGTTGCAATTGGAAGGAGTTTCTATCAACGAAGGAAAAGCTGTTACAACTATGTAACAGCTTTATTTATATTTTTCTTGAAGGAGGGAATCAGTGATGTATTCTATGCTAGTGACCCTAGGAGTTTTGCAAGCACTCAGGATAAAAAGACGTAGTCTTGATAAAAAACCCATTGTTTTTGTACCAGGCTTATTTGGTTCTATGAGCAATGAGATTATGCCGGGCACAGGATCCTGGAAGTTTGGCATGGCTGGGGCTATTTATGAACCATTTATTAAGACCCTAGAATCATTAGGATATATCAGGCAAAAAAATTTGTTTGTTGCTTATTATGATTGGCGTAAAGATTGCAACACCGCAGCAGAACGCTATCTAAAAAAAACCATAGTCCAAGCAAAAAAAACAACAGGCAGTAAACAGGTAGATGTAATCTGCCATAGTATGGGTGGTCTTGTTGCTCGAGCCTATGCGCAGAGTGAAGAATATGAAAAGGATATTGATAACTTAATTATGATTGCAACCCCAAATGCAGGAGCAGTAAATGCCTATTATTTTTGGGCAGGGGGTGAACCTCCCTATTCGGGAGACTTAAAATCAAATCTTTTAAGAACACTTATGGAAGGATACTTGTGGATGTTAAAGAAATACTATGGTATGGAAAACGATATAGAAACGATTCATAAGCATATATTAGGAGCAAGGGATTTATTGCCGGGAGAAAAATATGGCCACTATTTATACCAACTTGGGTCAGGAAACAGAATGAAATTTATACCCTATAGCAGCCTAAGGAATCAAAACCATTTCATTGACAAATTGAATCAGAGGAAGGAATTATTGTCTCAAAGAGGTATTCAAACAACTTTAATAGGGGCAAAAGGCATTGAAACCAACCAGTACTTACAGGTTGATAAAAATATCCAGGATGATACTGGCAGATGGGGTGATGGGAAGGTTATAGATGCATATTCATCTGGTGAAGGTGATGGAACCGTTATGTTAAAAAGTGCATTAGCCATTCATGGGGATACCTATATATTTGAAGAAAATCATACAGATATCTTAAAAAAATGTGAGTATGTCATAAAAAGAAAACTAGGAATTGTAGAAACAACAAAAACAGTAGAACAGGAACAATTACATAAGGGTCATATAAGCATACTCATTGAAGGAAATGGAGAAGTTGCTGTTAAGCATGCTGTGGATAGGGCTGTATATACTATATATTCTGAAAAAGAAAAAAGGGTTGGGGTATACCAGCAAAGCTTTGGACCCAGATTACAATGGATTCTAATTGCAAACCCTGTAGACACATCTCATCATTTAGACTTTCATGCCAAAACAAATGACATACTCAATATGCATATACATCAGAGCAGTGGGCAATCATATAAAATTGAGGGAAAGGAAGTAATTGAAGGTAAAAACTACCGTATCCCTATTCAATAAAAAAGAAATATTTACTGGAGTTTTGATAGAAATCTTCATCTAGAGCCTGATATCTTTAAATGGAAAAGTAAATTGCATAAGCCTTAAAAATCTGATATAGTTTACTTAAAAGAAGAAATAAAGTCCCTCATTGATGTAGGGACATATTTTTTGAATATTATAGCAGGGTTAAGTCATATAATTTGAGGTGATTTTTTGGATAACAAGATTATATTGGTTACTGGAGGCGCTAGAAGTGGGAAAAGCTCCTATGCTGAAAGTCTAGCCAAGGATGCCCTTGGAAATACAGCTTATTTAGCAACTGCTATTGCCTTTGACCAAGGGATGAAGGACAGGATCAAAAAGCATAAAGAGAGTAGGCCAGGAGAGTGGACTACCTACGAAGCCTATAGAGATATATATCAGTTAATACCAGAGATAGCAAAAAGTCATAGTACGCTGCTATTAGATTGTATGACGATTATGGTAACGAATCTTATGTTTGACCACGAACCGATGGATTGGGATACCGTTTCCCATGAAGAAATTGATAAAATAGAAGAAGGAATAAAAATACAAATAAAAAAATTGTTAGAGGCTTGTAGAGAGCAGGATCTTAAATTGATAGTAGTAACCAATGAGGTTGGGATGAGTATTGTACCAGAAAACAGGTTATCAAGAATTTTTAGAGATATGGCGGGACGGATGAACCAAATTATTGCTCAAGAAGCTGATGAAGTATATCTTGTGGTCTGCGGTCTGCCTATAAAGATAAAATAGAAGGAGGGAATGGAAGATGGACAAGAAGCTGAACAAAGGATTGGTTCAGGTTTACACAGGAGATGGGAAGGGAAAAACAACAGCGGCGTTGGGACAGGCTTTAAGGACTGTCGGATGTGGCTATAAAGTATATATGATTCAGTTCTTAAAGGGTGGTGATTCTGGAGAGTTACATAGTGTAGAGAAATTGGCACCAGATTTTGAGATTTTTAGATTTGATACAGTAAAAAAATTTTTCTGGAAACTAGATGAAGTGGAAAAAAGAGAATTAAAAAAGAAAATTGAAGAGGCCTTTGAATTTGCAAAGAAGGCTGTAAAAGAAGAAGCTTGCAATATGTTAATATTGGATGAAATTATGGGGGTATTGTCTAATAAGATTCTTTCTGTAGAGGAAGTTTGTCAGTTGATTAAGGATAAGCCTGAACATATGGAGTTGATTTTAACTGGAAGAAATGTACCCCAAGAAATCGCAGATTTAGCTGATTATGTATCGGAAGTTAAAATGATAAAACATCCCTTTGAAAAAGGGATTGGTGCTAGGGAAGGAATTGAACATTAATGAAAAGATTTTTGCTGATGATTCAATTTTTAACACGAATCCCTTTAAATATGGAGCTAGAGGTAGATGAAAGGGATTTTTCTGAGGGTATCATTTATTTCCCCTTGGTAGGCTTGATCATTGGGTTATTTATTGTTGCTGCTTACACTGTTGGATTACATCTAGGGGGCATTTTATTAGCAGCTGTAATGGCTGTAACTGTTGAAGTATTTATTAGTGGAGGTTTGCACTTAGATGGACTGGGAGATACCTTTGATGGGGTTTACAGCAATAGGCCTAGGGAACAGATTCTTGAGATTATGAAGGATAGTAGGTTAGGAACCAATGCTGCCTTAGCGATTATATTGATACTCATGCTAAAAATTGCTTTGATTTCTAGCATGCAATCTCAACATATATATTCGGTTCTCTTACTTATGCCTGTTTTTTCCAGACTCAGTCTCGTGTTTGGGAGTCGATTTTCAAAGTACGCTAGAAAAAGTGGAATGGGAAATCTGCAAATAGAAAAAACTACAAATCGACATGTTTTCATAACTTGTACGATGGCTTTCATATTTTCTTTTATAAATCCTTGGACTCTAATCTTCTTACCCATACTGTTTATATTTAGCATCCTATATATTCAGCATATCACTGGTAAAATAGGGGGTATGACAGGAGATACCTTAGGGGCTCTATGTGAATTATCTGAAATTGTATATTTATCTTATTTTTTAATACTAATTTATTTGGTGCGGTGATAAAAATGGAAATTATCTTGGTCAGACATGGTGAAACAGAACTGAATCACCAAAAAAAATATTGTGGATGGAAGGATCCTTCCCTAACAGAAACAGGTATTTGCCAAGCGGAAATTGTAAGAGACAAGCTAAAGGCAGAAAATCTCCAAGCTATTTACTGCAGCGATTTAAAAAGAACTTTTGAGACTGCACAGATCATCAACGAGTATCATCAACTTGGCATTGTCCCTATGAAGGGACTGAGGGAGATGAATTTTGGATTATTAGATGGATTAAGTTATGCAGAAATTCAAAAAAAATATCCAACAGAAGCTCAATTGTGGGAAAAGGATTGGATAGATTTTGTGTTGCCTCAGGGAGAGAGCTTTCGCTCCATGTATGAACGAGTTAATGAAACGGTGAGAGAAATCTATAAGGAATCAAAAAAAGATAAAATACTTTTTGTATCCCACTCAGGATGCATCAGAGCTATTTTGGCCCATTGGATTGGAGGCACTATGAAAGATTATTGGAAATATAAGATAGAGCATTGTGGTATCACTAGAATCGAAATAAGTGATGATTATAGCATTTTATCAGCTTTAAATCAGTGAGATCAGGGAAAATCTTCAGAAATCTATTGAAAAAAAGAAAGAAATTTGTTAACATGATATCAAGTGAATACATAAAGATAGGTGTCATTGTACTTAATAGGGAAGCTTGGTGAGAGACCAACACAGCCCCCGCTACTGTAAGTGAGGATGAACTCGGCAGCATACCACTTGTGTTGACACAGGGAAGGTGTCGAAATTCGAATGAATCACGAGTCAGGAGACCTGCCTACTTTGCTCTGCTGTATACCTTCGGCGGGAAGGATGAAGTAGAATATACGATCAAGTGTGTTCATACCCTAACCGAAAATGGTTAGGGTATTTTTCATTCTATGGAGAAGGGAAGGGAATCGATGAATTATCCCAGATTTGTATTGGCAGGAACCCAAAGCGGCGTTGGAAAAACGACTATTTCTATAGGGATTATGGCAGCATTGAAAAAGAGGGGTCTACAAATACAGCCCTTTAAAGTAGGACCCGATTATATTGATCCTGCCTTTCATACCTTTGTTACAGGAAATCATTCTAGAAATTTGGATGGGTGGATGTTGGAATCAAAAGTGATAAGAGAATTATTTTTGAAAAATTCTCGAAAAAAGGATATAGCTGTTATCGAAGGAGTAATGGGCTTGTATGATGGTTTTGGAATAGAAAAGGACCAAGGAAGCACAGCACATATTTCAAAAATTTTAGATGCTCCCGTTTTTTTGATTGTCAATGGAAATGGCATGTCCGCCAGTGCCGCTGCTCAAATAATGGGCTATAGGGATTTTGATAAAGAAGTGAATTTGAAAGGCATTATTCTCAATAACCTTTCCGGGCAAAAACACTATGATTTGCTTAAAGGTGCTATTGAAAAGTATACGGACATTCCTTGTATAGGATACATGCAGTCCAATTCAGCTATTCAGCTAAAAAGTCGGCATTTAGGTCTTATTCCTAGTGTTGAAGTAGAAGACCTGAAAAAGAAAATTGATAGGATTGCTGAAATGATTGAAGAGACGATTGATATTGATCAAATTATTACAATAGCTGAAAATACAAAACCTATTGATGAAACAGCACTTCCTAAAACTAATAAAATAGCAACTCAGGAAGTAAATATAGGTATAGCCTATGATAAGGCTTTTAATTTTTATTATCAAGACAATCTGGATCTTTTAGAAGAAATGGGAGCAAGACTTATCTATTTTAGTCCAATAGAAGACAAAAAACTGCCCAAGGATATCCATGGCTTGTATTTTGGAGGCGGTTTTCCTGAAATGTTCTCAAAGGAACTTGAAGAAAATTGGGAGATGAGAAGTGCCATAAGAAATGCTATAAACAAAGGGATCCCCACCTATGCAGAATGTGGAGGACTGATGTATTTAACAGAAGCTATAACAAATCTAGATGGAAATAGACATCAAATGGTAGGCGTATTTCCAACAGAATCAAAAATGACTAATCGATTACAGCGCTTTGGATATGTACATGTGAATATTGAGAAACCCTGTGTACTGACGGAACAACCTATAAGTATTCGAGCCCATGAATTCCATCGTTCTATTACTGAAGAAACTGAGAATTGCAGCTATGGCTATCGTGTAGAAAAGTGGAGCGATGGAGAATGTATAAACACTTGGTTCTGTGGGTTTTTGAAACAAAATGTGCTTGCTGGATATGCCCACATTCACTTTTATAACAACAAGGATTTGGCCCTAAATTTTATTGACAACTGTGCGGCTTTTAGGAATAGGAGATGTGAAGACCATGAAAAATAAAGGATTAATGTTTCAAGGAACGGGTTCATCCGTAGGAAAAAGTCTAATTACAGCAGCGTTTTGTCGTATATTTCAGCAGGAGGGTTATCAAGTAGCTCCCTTTAAATCTCAAAATATGGCCTTAAATTCCTACATTACCAAAGAAGGCTTGGAAATGGGACGGGCCCAAGTAGTTCAGGCAGAAGCAGCAGGAATAGAGCCTGATGTAAAAATGAATCCCATATTGTTAAAGCCAACGAGTGATCGAAAGTGTCAAGTGATTCTAAAAGGCAAAGTATTTAAGAATATGACTGCTGTTGAGTACCATGAGTTTAAATCTGAACTAGCTCAAATGGTTAAGGAAACCTATAAAGACTTAGAAAAAGAAAATGATATTATCCTATTAGAGGGAGCGGGAAGCCCTGCAGAGATCAACCTTCGAGAAAATGATTTGGTAAATATGGGTATGGCTGAAATGGCTGATGCTTCAGTAATTTTGATAGGAGATATCGATCGAGGCGGCGTTTTTGCATCCTTAGCTGGTACCATGCTTTTACTTACTGAAGAGGAACGAAAACGAGTAAAAGGTGTTATTATTAACAAATTTCGCGGGGATGTTGAGATATTAAAGCCTGGGATACGCATGCTAGAGGAGATTATTAAGGTTCCTGTATTAGGTGTAATTCCTTACTATGATGTTCAGATAGAAGATGAAGATAGCCTGGCAGAGCGATTTAACAGCAAAAAAAGCAGGGTAGGTCAAATCATAGTAGAAGTGTTATATTTACCCCACGTATCCAACTTTACGGATTTTAATGTTTTTGAGACCCAAGAGGATGTAGTTCTGAGATATGTTATGAGGGGAGAGAGTATTGGAGAACCGGATATTTTAATCATACCGGGATCGAAAAATACTATTGAGGATTTGGCCTATTTAAAGGAAACTGGCCTTGAAGAGCAGATTTTAAAACTCCATCGAACAGGAAAACTGATTGTTGGCATTTGTGGAGGCTATCAAATGCTAGGAAAAAGACTTCATGATCCCCACGGGACAGAGAGTGCTATCGAAGAAATGAATGGTCTGGGTCTCTTGGATGTGGAAACAGTTTTTGAATTAGAAAAAACCACTACTCAAGTGGAAGCCAACATTGTTTGTACTGCAAAGGGTGTATTGGAAGGAACCAAAGATATGGTAGTAAAGGGTTATGAAATACATATGGGAAAAACCATGCTAGGTAGTGAAGGCATTGTAATGAATCACATTACAAACAGACTGGGAGAGAAGGTTTTGCTTGAAGATGGATGTGTTAATCCAGAAGGAAATGTGATGGGGACATATGTTCATGGTATTTTTGATAATATTCCCTTTACCCGTAGGATACTAAATAACATTCGAAAAGCTAAAGGTTTAGAGGAAAAGAATAGCAGCATAGAGAGCTTTGAGGCCTTTAAAGAAGCTGAATATAATAAATTGGCGACCATAGTAAGAAAAAATATAGATATGGAAAAAGTATTTTCCATATTAAACGAGGAATAAAAATCATGCAAATCCTTATTGGATACTTATCAGATTTGATATTTGGAGATCCCTATTGGATTCCCCATCCAATACGATTTATTGGAGCAGGCATTAGCAAAACAGAAGCTGTACTGCGAAGATTTTTTAAAGGTCAAGTTAGAGAAAAAATTGGTGGGGCAATATTGACCATAGTTATTGTAGTAGGATCCTATTTCATACCTTTTTTTCTTCTAAGAGGCACTGATAAAATCCATCCCTATCTTTCAATGATAGTAGAAACCTTTTTAATATTTCAAATTCTTGCAACGAAGAGTTTGGATGTGGAAAGCAGAAAAGTATATACTCAGCTAAAAAACAATGATATTTTTGAAGCAAGAAAATTTTTATCTTATATCGTAGGCAGAGACACTACAGAATTAAATGAAAAGGAGATTGCTCGAGGTGCCATAGAGACAGTTGCTGAAAATATATCCGATGGCATAATTGGCCCTCTATTTTATATTTTTATTGGAGGGGCTCCCCTTGGTATGGCCTATAAAGCTATTAACACATTAGACTCTATGGTGGGCTATAAAAATGAAAAATACCTTTATTTTGGTAGAGCTTCAGCCAAACTTGATGATTTAATGAATCTGCTGCCTGCAAGACTTACGGCTGTGTTTATTATAATAGCTGCAGCCATTTTAAGATATGATTGGCGTAATAGCTTCAAGATTTTAAAGAGAGATAGGCGCAATCACAAGAGTCCAAATAGCGGTTATCCAGAAGCAGCAGTAGCAGGAGCTCTCAATATACAAATCGGAGGAACCAATTCCTATTTTGGACAATTAATGGATAAACCAACTATAGGAGACAAGAGAAAAGAATTAGAAAAAGAAGATATTCTGCGGACAATTCAGATCATGTATACTTCATCAGCTGTGGGCCTGTTATTTTTTTTAATTATCCGTTTCGCAGTACAAATCTATTAGGAGGCACATTATGAAGGCAGCAAAGCATGGCGGCAACATCTATGAGATTGCCCTAGAAAAAGGTATCCCAAAAGAAGTGATATTAGACTTTAGTGCCAATATCAATCCCTTTGGTATACCACAATCCTTAAAGGAAGCATTAATAAATAACTTGCATATTATAGAAAATTATCCAGACCCAGATTATAGGGCACTGACAGAAGCGATTGCATCCTATCATGATATTGAAACAGAATGTATTTCAGTGGGGAATGGTGCCACTGAACTGATTTTTTCCTTAGTTTCCTGTCTTCAATCAAAAAACAGTTTGATACTAGCCCCAACTTTTTCAGAATATGAGCGGGCATTGAATAGGGCAGGTAGTGATGTTCATTATTACTATTTAAAGGAAGAAAATGAATTTAAAATTGACGAAGGTTTTAAGAATGCTCTAAATCCTTCGATCGATTTACTCATTATATGTAATCCTAACAATCCCACAGGGCAATTTCTCCAGAAGAAGGAGATGTTAGAGATATTGCTTCATTGTAGAGAACATGGTATCCGTCTTATTGTAGATGAAGCTTTTGTTGATTTTGTTGAAGATGGAGAAGAGGAAACCATGATTTCCAACATCCAAGATTATAAAAACCTCTACATTATACGAGCGTTGACAAAATTTTATGCCATACCAGGACTACGGTTAGGCTATGCCATTACTTCCAATCAGCATATACTTAAAAAAATCCATGATAATCGGGAGCCTTGGACTATCAATAGTTTTGCCGCTCTAGCTGGAGAAATAGTATTGAAAGACAGAGATTATATAGAAAAAACAAAAAAATGGCTAAGTCTGGAAAAAGAAATTTTTTTAAAATCATTAGAGAAGATCGAAGCTATTAAAGTATTCAGACCTACTGCCAACTATATCTTTTTTCGCTATAAAAAAGGAGATAGATGTCTAAAGGAATCTCTACTCGCCAAGGATATATTGATTCGCAGCTGCAGCAATTATAAAAATTTAGATGAACATTATTATCGCGTGGCTATCAAAGATAGGCTCTCCAATGAAAAATTAGTGCAAGCTTTAAAAGAGGTAATATATGAGAGTTAGAGCAATTTGTCCTGCTTCCTGTGGTGAGCTGCTCCAAGGAAGGATAGGAGAAAGTGAAAAATTAATTTCATACCCCATTGATTTATATGCTACTGCAACTCTATGGGAATCTAAAACTCCTACTGCTTCTTCATCACGAAAAAAAGCTGTGTTGGCAATGCATAAAACTATTGCCTATTATGGAGAACCCCTTAAGATTGGAGAAAATCTTTCTTTAGAGATAGAATCCTCCATCCCTATTGCCAAAGGCATGGCCAGTAGTACCGCAGACATTGCAGCTACCATTGTGGCCACAGCAAAGCTATTAGGCAAAAATATTGAAGGCGATGAGTTAGGAAAACTATGTGTCCAAATAGAACCTACGGATAGTACTATTTTTCCAGCCCTTACACTTTTTGATCATTTAAAGGGGATTCGTATCGAAAGCTTTGATTGGATTCCCCGGATAAATGTCCTTGTTTTAGAATCAGATCAGCTTTTAGATACGCAAGATTTTCGAAAAAATGATTATTACAAAGAGAGACTGGAAAATCAAAGCAAGATTGAAGAGGCTTATTCCATATTTAAAAAGGCCTGTGATACACAAAATGTGCTTGAATTAGGGAAAGCCGCTATCCTTAGTGCACTAACCAACCAGAATATTTTGCCTAAGGAAAAATTGGAGGATATTATCCAAATAGCCTTGGATGAAGGATGCTGCGGTGTTAACGTTGCCCACAGCGGTACAGTTCTTGGCATTTTATTTGATAAGACAAAGGTAGATGAAGAGATCTTAAGACGAAAGCTATTAGAAAAAGGAGTATATAAAAGGTATCCCCGTGATTATGTAACACAAATTGTAGCTGGTGGTGTAAAAATAATTGAAAATGACTAGGAGGCTAAGATTATGAAAAAAGCATTACTTGTATTGGGACATGGAAGTCAAGCAAAGGAAGCAGATGATATATTTTTTAATATTGTAGAACAGGTAAAAAAAATTAGTGAGTTTGATCTTATAGGAATGGGTTCATTACAGATTTCAAAGCCTACCTTTGAAGAGGGGGTTGAAGATCTAGTAGCCCGTGGTGCTGAAAAAATTATCATTGTACCTATGTTCATATTCTATGGAAATCATGTGAAGTATGATATTCCTGAAGAATTAGCAAAAATGAAAGAGAAGTATCCCACTGTTGAATTTACCATGGGGAGACATATTGGTGCCGATCCTCGACTTGCAGATATCATTGAGGAAAGGGCAAAGGAGGCGGTGGAAGTATAATGAGTGATTATATAAAGGTTCCCCATTTGATTGAAGAAAAAAGTTTTGAAATCATCACAGAAGAGCTAGGTGATAAAACTTTTCCTGAAGGGGAAGGAAAAATTATAAAAAGAATTATTCATACTACTGCTGATTTTCAATATGCAGATATTACAATTATCTCTCCCACCGCCATTGAAAGTGCTAAAAAAGCTATGAAGGATGGCGCAAATATTGTAACCGATACACAAATGGCCAGAGCTGGTATTAACAAGGGGAAGTTGGGAAGCTATGGTGGAGAGGTTCATTGCTTTATCAGTGATGAGGATGTGGCACAGAAGGCAAAATCCCTAGGAATTACAAGGGCTATGGTGTCCATGGAAAAAGCATTGGAAGATAAGAATAATAGAATCTTTGTTATTGGCAATGCTCCCACTGCACTATTTGAGCTAAAACGATTTATTGAAGAAGAAAAAATTAAGCCAGATTTGGTAGTAGGTGTTCCCGTTGGCTTTGTTGGAGCAGCCGAATCAAAGGAGGCCTTTGAAGCTTTGAATGTGCCCTATATTATCACCCGTGGAAGGAAGGGCGGAAGCACCGTTGGTGCAGCCATTATTAATGCCATATTATATATGCTCTAATGATGATGTAATTATTTGGTGTACGAAATCCTATAGACGACAAAGAAGGTATAAGTATGTTGGATAGATATATAGTAAAGAATGGTAAAAAAATGAGATATGGTTATACCACTGGTTCTACTGCAGCAGCAGCCGCTAAGGCTGCTGCTATTATGGCATTAAAGGGAGAACCTTTAGATTCGATAGAAATTGATACACCCAAAGGCTGGTCACTAAAACTAGAGGTTAAGGATTATGAGATAAATGATGGCATGGCTACTTGCTGGATCACTAAGGATGGAGGAGATGATCCAGACAATACTCATGGTATTTTGATAGGTGCCTCTGTAGAGATTAAGAATGGGGCTGATATTGTACTTAAGGGGGGAAAAGGAGTTGGAACCGTTACAAAGCCAGGACTGCAAGTACCCCCAGGTGAGCCTGCTATAAACCCTGTTCCACAAAAAATGATACGCAAAGAGGTATCCGATGTATTACCCAATGGTAAAGGGGCTACGGTAACCATCTTTGTGCCTGAAGGAGAAGAGATTGCAAAAAAAACCTTTAATCCAAGACTGGGAATTGTAAATGGTATTTCTATACTGGGAACCAGCGGAATTGTAGAGCCAATGTCGGAAGAAGCCTTTAAGGATTCTTTGGCCTTAGAACTTAAAGTAGCTGTTCAGGGGGGCTTGGACAAGATTATTTTAGTACCGGGCAATCATGGTAGAGATATTGCCCTTGAGCAATATGGCTTTAAAAAAGATCAAATTTTTAAAACCAGTAATTTCATTGGTTTTATGCTGGAAAAATGTATAGAGTACAAGATCAAAAAGGTTTTGATGATTGGTCATATTGGAAAATTCGTCAAATTAGCTGGAGGCATCTTTCATACCCATAGCAAGGTTGCAGATGCAAGAGTTGAAATTTTATCATCAAATCTGGCTTTATTGGGAGCGCCACAGGCTTTGATCCAAAGTATTTTTGACTGTGTAACCACGGAGGCAGCCCTGACGCTAATTGAAGAAGCAGGTTATCAAGAGGTTTATGATAAAATAAGTGAAAAGGCAGAGGAAAAATCTAAGGAGTATATTTACCATCAAATGGATATTGGTGTGGTGTTATTCTCCTTAGATAAAAGAATTTTATCCATTGGACCAAAGGGAAAAATGATGCTGGAGGACTTTAAGAATGCATAAGATTTATGTACTTGGAATGGGACCAGGAAGTAAGGACTATATCCTACCAATTACAATAGATTATATTAAAGAATCTGATGTATTGATTGGTGGGAAAAGGAATCTTCAATATTTTGAAGAATTGAATAAGGAGAAAATCTATATTGGCGCAGATCTAGAAAAGATTATGCTTTATACAAGGACCCATCGAAGAGAAAAGAAGATAGCTTTCCTACTATCTGGAGATACGGGGTTTTATAGTATGTTAAAAGCCTTAAGAGAAGAGTTTTCTCCCGAGGAAATGATTGTAGTTCCTGGTATTAGTTCATTTCAGTATTTGATGGCAAAAATAGGAGAACCATGGCAAGAGGCCTATGTAGGCAGTCTCCATGGGAGACCCTTTGATTTGATAAGTGCTCTGAATAGTTATGAAAAGATAGTTCTTTTAACAGATGGAATCTATTCTCCTAAATGGATTGCCAATACATTGATTGAAAATGGATTTGAAAACAAGCTGATGATTGTAGGAGAGAACCTATCCTATCAAAATGAAAGAATACAGCAGGCTTTTCCAAAGGAAATATTAAAAATGCCAGACTTTAAAATGGCTGTGGTGGTGATAAAAAATGAAGAAAAAAATGTGGGAGTATAAAACGCCAGGTATTCCAGATGAGTATTTTATTCGCGGACAAGTCCCTATGACGAAGGAAGAAGTAAGGGCTGTAACCATTTCCAAACTGAGATTGAAAGAAGATTCTATTGTGGTGGATGTAGGGGCTGGGACAGGGTCCATAGCCATCGAAGCTGCCCATATTTGTAGAGCGGGTAAAGTCGTTGCCATAGAAAGAAATATAGAGGGCATTGAGCTTATTCAAAAGAACTGTCAGCGATTTGACGTTGATATAGACATTCTGCATGGAAAGGGTGGAGAGCTGCTTAAGAACTTTGATAAGATAGATCGAGTGATTATTGGTGGCAGTGGTGGAGAATTAAAGCAGATTATTCATATATGCTATGAGAAACTTGTAGAAAATGGCATTGTAATCATCAATGCCGTAACCATAGAAACTCTCTATGAAGGGCTAGGATACTTAAAAGAGACAGGTTTTTCAAATATTGATGTGGTTTCTATACAGACGGCAAGAGGTAAACAGTTGGGGAAATACACATTGATGGAAGCTTTGAACCCAATTTATATCATTTCAGCCAGTAAAGAACAGGAGGAACAATAAAGATGAGTGGAAGGTTTTATGGGTTAGGTGTTGGACCAGGAGATCCAGAGCTAATTTCTGTGAAGGCTGTAAATATACTAAAGCAAGCCGATATTGTCATAGCACCCGAGACTTTTAAAGGAAAAGGTAGTGTGGCCTATGATATTATAAAAGACTATGTGTCAGAAAAGGAAAAAATAGTATTTCAAGTATTTCCCATGACCTATGATGCAGAAGAATTAGATGCCAGCTGGAATCAAAACATGGAAGAAATTATGGATTTTCTAAGAGCTGGTAAGGATGTGGCATTTATTACTCTAGGAGATCCGATGATATACAGCACTTACATATACGTCATGCGGCGTATTAAAGAGCAAAATGTCCTTGTTGAAACAGTACCTGGGATTCCATCATTTTGTGCAGCTGCCAGCCGCTTAGGCATTCCTCTGTCAGAGGCTGAAGAGACTATCGCAATCATTCCAGCCGCCTATAAATGTGAACACATGGATCAAATTCTTACTTATGCAGATAATATTATCTTAATGAAGCCCTCAAGAGGGTACGAGGAAATGGTAGAAAAATTGAAAGAACACCAGCTTCTGGAGAATGCGATTATGATTTCAAAGTGTGGACATGAGGATGAGCGTATTACAGAAAATTTAGAGACGATGCTGAATCAAAAAGTAGACTACTTATCTATGGTAATTGCAAAGAAGAGGAGGACACAAGAATGATATTTTTTATCGGAGCAGGACCAGGAGATCCAGAGCTAATAACAGTAAAAGGCCAAAATATTGTAAAAGAGGCAGATATCATCGTATATGCTGGTTCTCTTGTAAATAAAGCCATTATTGACTGCAGAAAAGAATCAGCAGAAGTCTACAATAGTGCATCTATGACATTGGAAGAAGTGATAGAAGTACTATGTAAAGGTGAGCGGGAAGGCAAATTAGTGGCAAGAGTTCATACGGGAGATCCTAGTATCTATGGGGCTATTCGAGAACAAATGGATATTTTAGATGAAGAGGGCATTGCCTATGAAGTGATACCTGGTGTGAGCTCTTTCGTAGGAGCAGCCGCCGCCATAAAAAAAGAATTTACCCTTCCAGGTGTTACCCAAACCGTTATTCTAACAAGGATGGAAGGTCGGACAGAGGTCCCGGAGAAGGAAAGCTTAGAGAGTTTGGCACAGCATCAAGCTTCAATGTGTATATTCTTATCGGTACATATGATTGAGGATGTTGTGAAACGATTATCATTACACTATCCTATAACAACGCCTATCGCTATAATTCAAAAAGCTACTTGGGAAGATGAAAAAATTGTACTAGGTACATTAGAGAATATAGCGGCAAGGGTAAAAGAAGCTGGAATTAATAAAACTGCTCAAATACTAGTAGGACACTTTTTAGGAAATACTTATGAGCGTTCAAAGTTATACGACAAGCATTTTACTCATGAGTTTAGGAGTGCTAAGGAATGAAAACTGCCGTCATCACCTTGACCAAAGGAGGTGCTGATTTAGGAAGAAGGCTCATACATTATTTTCCAAAAGGAGATTTATATGTACTTCCTAAGTTTCTAACAGATGACAGAAAAGAAAAAAGCATAAATGGGAAGCTATCAGACTTAGTAGGTGAAGTTTTCTCCCAGTATTCCTATCTTATATTTATCATGGCAACAGGTATTGTGGTTCGGACCATAGTGCCCTATTTAAAAGATAAAAAACAAGATCCGGGCATTGTTGTTTTAGATGAAAAGGGGAAGAATGTAATTAGTTTATTGTCTGGACACATTGGAGGAGCCAATGAGCTAACCTTGAAAATTGCTGATTTCTTAGGTGCAAACCCCGTAATCACCACTGCTTCAGACATTAATAACAGTATAGCAGTAGATACTTTAGCCATGTCTCATAAATGTATAATAGAAGACTTTAAGGAAGCTACCAGAATAACTGCCCATATTGTCAATGGGGAGGCGGTGGGAATACTCTCCGATATACCAATTCTTACAGATATACCTAAGAACTTGGTTTTACTTGAAAAAAAAAATATACACGCTGTTGTGTTTAAAGGGTTAATTTACATTACAGAAAAGAGTGTAGAGCATGATTTGGCCTGCGATAAAGTAATTCTTAGACCTAAGAACTTAATTGTGGGGATAGGTTGTAAAAGAGGAAAGACAAAAATAGAAATTCTAGGAGCTTTAGAAAAAGCTTTTGCTGAAGCCCGATTATCTATCAAGTCCATAAAGAAGATTGCAACTGTAGATCTTAAAAAAGATGAAACAGGGATATTAGAGACAGCGGATTATCTTGGGGTTCCTTTACAGATTATAAATCGTGAAGAGATAGCCAAAATTGAAGATCAGTTTATACCATCTAATTTTGTTAAGGAAACCATTGGTGTAGGCTCTGTCTGTGAGCCTGTTGCTTTACTAAGTGCTAAAAAAGGTTTATTAATACAAGAAAAAAAGGCATATCAAGGTATTACAATAGCAGTAGTAAAAGAAGGTGAACTATCAAATGGAAATCATAATCGTTGGGATTAATTATAAAAATTCACCCTTGCATATACGTGAACAAGTTGCTTTCACTAAAAGTGGTCTTGAAGAAGCCTATAAAGAATTGAAGAAGGATCATTTTATTAAAGAGGTAGTTGTTTTATCTACTTGCAATCGCAGTGAAATAACCGCTGTTGTGACGAATCTAGAAAAAGGAATCGCTACTTTGAAGAAATTTTACAGCCGATTTTTTCAACTCTCAGAGGATGTTTTAGAGGAATACTTTTTTGTTGATTATAGTGATGAGGCTGTAAAACATGTTTTTCAATTAACCGCAGGGTTGGAATCACTAGTGTTGGGTGAAGACCAGATATTGGGTCAGGTACGAGATGCCTATAATTTTTCCCATAAACAGGGCAATACAGGAAATATCTTAAATAAGTTATATCGTGAAGCAATTACTACAGCCAAAAAGATTAAGCGAGAAACAGCTATATCGCAAAATCCTTTGTCTATTAGTTCTATTGCAATAAAGTTTATAGAACAAAAACTAGGAGACTTGCAAGATAAAAAAGTACTGGTTATTGGTGTAGGAAAAATGAGTCGTATTGCAATTGAAAATCTAATTGCTAAGGGTGTAAAAGAAATCTATGTGACAAACAGAACCACAGGACATGCCATGGATTTATCTAAAAGATATCCTCATGTGGGTGTGATTGACTTTAAAGATCGGTATAAAATGATTTCGGAAGTAGATATTATGATAACATCTACCAGCGCTCCCCATTACGTAATAAAGGCAGAGGAATTTTTAAAAAACTATGTAAAGAATACTAAAATCTGCATAGTAGATATAGCAGTGCCTCGAGATGTAGATCCTGCAGTTGGAGACATTGAAGGGGTTTCCTTACACGAACTGGATGCATTGCAAAAGGTTTCTTTAGAAAATATGGAGTCTAGGATAGAAGCTGCTAAAATAGGTGTAGAAATAATTATTGAAGAATGTATCAAATTTGAGAATTGGTACCACTGCCTTCCAGTTTTTCCAGCTATTGAAGGTCTTAAAAATTATGGGGAAGAAATATTCATAGAAGAATTGGAAAGCTTAATGAAACGATTGGATACCTCTAGCGAGAAGGATAAAGAACTGATCACGATTGTAATGCGAAGCTTGATGAAAAAAATACTTAAAAAACCGATTCTAAACCTAAAACGAGCAGGTGAGGATCAGCAGGGCGAGTTATATGCTAAAATAGCTTCAGAATTATTCGGTATTAATATGTATAGCTGCAAAAAACCGATAGGGGGAGAATAATGGAAAATAAGGGCAAAATATATGTAGTAGGAATTGGACCAGGTAATCGTGAGCACATGAGTTTAAGAGCCATTGAAGCCATTCAATGTGCGGATATTATCATTGGATATAAGACCTATATTGATTTAATCCGTGATCTTACGACAGGAAAAGAAGTAATTGACTCAGGAATGAGAAAAGAAGTAGAACGATGTAATCTAACACTGGACAAGGCCATAGAGGGTCACCAGGTTGCCATTATCAGCAGCGGAGATGCCGGTGTTTATGGAATGGCAGGAATTATGTTAGAGATTAAATATGAAAGAAACAGTGATATAGAGATTGAGGTAGTGCCAGGGATAACCGCTGCAAGTGCGGCCAGCTCAGCTCTAGGGGCTCCTATCATGCATGATTTTGCAGTGATCTCTTTGAGTGACCTGTTAACAGATTGGGGCCTTATTCGGAAACGGCTGGAATATGCTGCAATGGGGGACTTTATTATAGCCTTATATAATCCTAAAAGTATGGGCAGGGTTCATCAAATCGAGGAAGCAAGAGAGATTTTCTTAAAATACAAGCCGAAAAGTACGCCAGTTGGCATTGTAAAAAACGCCAAACGAAAGGATGAAGAAGTGGTTGTAACTGATTTAGAAAATATGCTCAATCATGACATAGATATGCTGACTGTTGTGATTATTGGCAATATCAATACTTATATAAAAGACGGAAAAATGATTACGCCAAGGGGCTATAAAATATGATCATGGTTCTAAGCGGAACCCAGGATGGTAGGGAGATTATCAACCTACTCTCTGAAAAGAAATATCCCCTTTTGATAACGACAGCAACTTCCTATGGGGGAAGTCTTATACCAGAAAGTGCAACAGGGTATGTACGTACAGGAAAAATGAACTATGAGGAAATGAATACTTGTATAGAGGAGAATAGGGTTCGTCTAATTATTGATGCAACCCATCCCTATGCAGAGGAAGTTTCTAAAAATGCAATGGCAATTAGCGAGGAAAAAACTATTCCTTATCTTCGATTTCAAAGAAATGAAAGTGCATATCAAGACTATGAAAAGATTATCAGGACTGTAAAGGACATGCAAGAAGCTACAGCCTATTTGAAATCCATTGAAGGGAATATAATGCTTACAACAGGGAGCAAATCCCTAGATGTTTTTGCAGCGAATATTGATGTTTGCCGACTGTATCCTAGAGTGCTGCCTTCTTCTGAAGTATTAATCAAATGTGAGGCTATGGGAATAAGAACTGGAAATATTATTGCTATGCAAGGGCCTTTTTCTAAAACCATGAATATAGAAATGATAAAAAAATATAATATTGGTATTTTGGTCACAAAAGATAGCGGCGATATTGGAGGAACACTAGACAAGCTAGAAGCAGCACGTCAATGTGGTTGTGTTGTAGTGATGATTCAAAGACCGGCTATTGTTTATAGAAATCTTTTTTACAATCAAAAAGATTTACTCTTTAAGGTGTGTGAACTATATGAAAAAATACTATCCCATGATGGTGAATCTGGAAGGTAAAAATTGTGTTGTTATAGGTGGTGGAGAAGTTGCCGAAAGAAAAGTGGCTTCCCTTATGGAATATGGCGGTTGTGTAAAACTAATTAGTCCCCATATTACTGTTAATCTGAGACACTGGGCAGAGGATAAAAAAATTATATGGAAAATGAAAAATTATCAATGGGGTGATTTAGAAAGCGCTCATCTTATCTTTGTTGCAACGGATAATCCAGAGGTAAATCTCCTTTGTTATCAAGAGGCTTCTCAGCGATCTATTCCCATTAATGTAGCAGACATGCCCCATCTATGTGATTATATTGTTCCTGCCGTGATACAAAGGGGAGAATTATCTATCATGATATCAACCAATGGGAAGAGTCCCATGCTTTCGCGAAAAATTCGCGAAGAATTGGAAGTGTGTTATGATGAGATATACGGGGACTATATCACACTATTAGGAGAACTGAGACAGAAAGTTCTAAAAGAAGTAGCAGATATTCAACAGAGAAAAGCTATTTTTAAAAAAGTAATCTATAGTGATTTGCAGAAACAAGAAGCCTACAAGGAAATAGCGGATTTACGAGAAGCAATTGAAAAGGTATATGAAACAATGAAAAAGGAATATTTAGATAGATAACAATAAAACTATAATAATATTTGATATAAAAAACATAGTATAAAAAGTATGTAAAAAGGAAAAAAGGTGAAATTTATGGAGCGTAAAACCGTAATTGTAGGGTCCAGAGCTAGTGAATTGGCCCTTACACAAACAAACTGGGTGATCATGCAGTTAAAAGAAAAGTTTCCTGAAATATCCTTTGAAGTAGTAAAAATCAAAACAATTGGGGATAAAATACTAGATAAGACTTTAGATAAAATTGGTGGCAAAGGACTCTTTGTAAAGGAGATAGAAGGGGCCTTGCTTCAAAAAGAAATTGATATGGCTGTTCATAGCATGAAGGATGTTCCAACAGAAATGACACCAGAATTGATGATTGGAGCTGTAACCAATAGAGAAGATGTACGAGATGTTTTGATTAGCAAAGATGCTCTAAAATTAAAGGATTTACCTATAGGTGCAAAAATTGGCACAAGTAGTCTTCGTAGAGCGGCACAATTATTATCTTTTCGTCCCGATCTTCGAATTGAGCCAATCCGTGGGAATATTGCTACACGGATGAGAAAAATTGAAGAGCTGGGTCTGGATGGTGTGATTTTGGCAGCAGCAGGGATTATCAGAATGGGATGGGAAGATCGCATTACCGAGTATATTTCCACGGAAATATGCACACCGGCAGTAGGGCAGGGTGCATTAGGGATCCAAATCCGTAGTGAGGAT
Organism: Thermotaleaceae bacterium; assembly: GCA_040797825.1. Classification (GTDB taxonomy): domain Bacteria; phylum Bacillota; class Clostridia; order Peptostreptococcales; family Thermotaleaceae; genus Geosporobacter. Next base: position 25,399 of record JBFNEZ010000026.1, read on the forward strand.
GCTTTTATAGAAAATATCATTAAAGTATTGAACAATTCTAAGATAGCAGCAGCAGTAGGAGCGGAGAGAAGCTTTATGGCTGAACTAAAGGGTGGATGTCATGTGCCCATCGGTGCCTATGCCATATGTATAGATGAAGAGGTACAAATGGAAACTGTGGTTGCTTCTCCTGATGGAAAAGAGATTGTCCGAAGAAATGGAAAAGCTGCCATAGCGGCATATGAAAAGCTAGGGATGGATTTAGCAAAACAAAGCCTAGAAAAAGGTGCTGAAGGAATACTAAAGAATATTGAGGCAGGTGAATAGCATGGCAGGAGGTAAGGTATTTTTAATCGGAGCAGGTCCAGGAGACTATAAGCTCATTACCGTGAAGGGTTTGGAGTGTATACAAGAAGCTGATGTTTTATTGTATGATCGATTGGCCAGTGAAAAACTGCTTAGCTTTGCTAGAGAAGATGCGGAGCGAATTTTTGTTGGGAAAGCACCTACAAATCATGCATATAGTCAAGAAGAAATAAATCAATTACTGGTACAAAAAGCCCTAGAAGGAAAGACAGTAGCTAGACTGAAGGGTGGAGACCCCTTTGTTTTTGGAAGAGGGGGAGAAGAGGCCTTAGAACTTTTAAAGTACAATATTGAGTTTGAAGTAATTCCTGGGATTACTTCTGCTATTGCGGTACCGGCTTATGCAGGTATTCCTGTTACCCATCGAAATGTAAGCTCTTCCTTTCATGTAATTACAGGGCATGAGGATCCAACAAAAGAAGAAAATGTGATTGATTATCAAGCTTTAGCTAAAGTAGAAGGTACCCTCATCTTTTTAATGGGTGTCAACAACTTGGGTAAAATATGTAAAAACCTTATTGCATATGGACAAAGCCAAAATAGACCAGTTGCAGTGATCCGAAGGGGAACAACCCAAGGGCAAAAAATGGTTATAGGTACCTTAGGAACTATAGAGGAGAAGGTTATAGCTGAAAACATAACCAACCCTTCTATTATTCTTGTGGGAGAAGTGGTAACTTTATCAGAATCTTTAAAATGGTTTGAAACAAAGCCATTATTTGGGAAAAAAGTACTGGTTACTAGAACAAGACAACAGGCCAGTACCCTTTCTAAAAGAATTGAAGATCTAGGCGGGGAAGCCATAGAGTTTCCTACCATACAAATAGAGAAGCCTGAAAATTTTGATGAGATAGATAAGGCTATCGGAGAAATAGAAAAGTATCAGTGGCTGATATTTACAAGCGTAAACGGTGTACAGGCATTTTTTGAACGGATGAAGAGACTGAATTTTGATATTCGTTTACTTTATAAAGCAAAACTTTGTGCCATTGGTCCTGCCACTGCAAAGGCCCTTGAAGATATGGGATTTACCATTGAATACATACCAGAGGAGTATAAAGCAGAAGGAATTATAGAAGGATTGGCCGAGAAGATAAAGGAAGGGGAGCATGTATTGCTGCCCCGTGCAGATATAGCTAGAGAAGTATTGATAAGTGAGCTTGAAAAACTAGGTGCAAGGGTGGACAATATCCATGTCTATCGAACAGTTATTCCAGAACAAAATAGAGAGCTTTTAAAGGATTTATTAATAAAAAATGCTATCGATGTTATTACCTTTACCAGCTCATCAACGGTTCGCAATTTCATTCATATCCTAGGTGATGAAAACAGAGAACTACTCAATACAATAAAAATAGCTGTAATTGGTCCTATTACAGAGGAAACCACCAAAGCTCTAGGTATTCATATTGATATTAGGGCAAAGGAATATACCATCGATGGCCTGGTTTCCGCGATTCAAGAATATTATCAAAGCTAAGGGGTGAAAAATATGACTTTGTTAAACAGACCCAGAAGACTTCGTGTAAATGGAGCTATTAGAAGCTTGGTACGAGAAACTATCCTGACGGTGGATGATTTTATTTATCCGCTGTTTGTGATAGAGGGTGAAAAGATAAAAGAAGAAATATCCAGCATGCCAGGGAATTATCATTTTTCTGTAGATATGTTGAAGGATGAGATAAGAGAAATATCAGATTTAGGCATAAAGGGTGTATTAATTTTTGGTCTGCCCGATCATAAAGACAGCTGCGGCAGTCAAGCCTACAATGAGAATGGTATTGTTCAGCAGGCTGTTAGAAAAATCAAAGAAATCAATCCAGAATTATTGGTCATTACTGATGTTTGCATGTGTCAGTATACGGATCATGGGCATTGTGGAATTGTTGAGAACAATTACGTAGTCAATGATGCTTCTGTAGATATTCTTTCTAAGATTGCTTTATCTCATGCAAAGGCAGGAGCTGATATTGTTGCTCCCTCCGATATGATGGACGGTAGAATCGCTGCGATACGCCATGCTTTAGATGAGAATGGCTTGACAGAGGTTTCCATCCTATCCTACAGTGCTAAATATGCATCGGCATTTTATGGACCCTTTCGGGCGGCAGCCAATTCGACTCCGCAGTTTGGAGATAGAAAAACCTATCAGATGGATCCAAGCAATAGTGATGAGGCATTAAGAGAGATTGAGCTGGACATTACAGAAGGTGCCGATATGATCATGGTGAAGCCAGCCCTTGCCTATTTAGATATTATTCAGCGGGCAAAGGATCATTTCAACATTCCTTTAGCTGCCTATAATGTGAGTGGCGAATATGCCATGATCAAAGCAGCCGCTGAAAAGGGATATATAGATGAAAAGAAAACTGTTCTCGAGATGTTAACCGCTTTCAAACGAGCAGGAGCAGATATCATTATAACCTATTGTGCAAAGGATGCTGTAAAATGGATGAGAGGAGAGAGGCCATAATGAAGTGGGAAAGATCAGAAGCCCTATTTCAAGAAGCAAAGAAAGTGATACCAGGAGGTGTAAATAGTCCAGTAAGAGCCTTTCGATCGGTATCGGTGAATCCTCCCTTTATTAAAGCGGGAAAAGGCAGTAAGATTTATGATGTAGACGGCAATGAATATATTGACTATGTTGGATCATGGGGCCCTCTTATCCTAGGACATTGCCATCCTGAAGTTGTAGCTGCATTAAAGACCGTGATTGAAACTGGAACCAGTTACGGAGCGCCAACTGCTATAGAAACGGAATTGGCACAGTTGGTATGTGAAGCTGTACCTTCTGTAGAGATGGTCAGGATGGTGAATTCAGGAACAGAGGCAACTATGAGTGCCCTTCGTCTGGCTAGAGGTTATACCAATAGAAACATGATTGTAAAATTTGAGGGAAATTACCATGGTCATTCAGATAGTCTATTGATTAAAGCAGGTTCTGGAGCTCTAACCCATGGTGTTCCAGATAGTCCTGGTGTACCTGTCGAAGTGGCTCAAAATACAATTACAGCAAACTATAATGATATAGAAGGCATGAAAGATATTTTCAATAAGTTTGGTGAACAAATTGCTGCTGTGATTATTGAGCCTATTGCAGGAAACATGGGGGTAATACAGGCTAGTCAAGAATTTATGGACTTTTTAAGAAAGATTACATTAGAATACAAATCACTTTTGATTTTTGATGAGGTAATGACTGGATTTCGCGTAGCCTATAGAGGGGCTCAAAGTTTATATAACATTCAGCCCGATATAACTTGTTTTGGAAAAATTATCGGAGGGGGTCTTCCTGTAGGTGCCTATGGAGGCAAAGGAGAGATTATGTCCATGATATCGCCAGCAGGTCCTATTTATCAAGCTGGAACACTGTCGGGGAATCCATTGGCTATGACTGCAGGCTTAACCACCCTTAGGATTCTTAGAGACAATCCCTCAATTTATACAGAACTAGAGGACAAGGCCTTATGCCTGGAAGAAGGATTAAAGGAAAATATTAAAAGTCTAGGTCTAAAAGCAGCTTTTAATCGGGTAGGCTCCATGCTGTGTATGTTCTTTACCGATCAGGAGGTAATGGATTTTCAAAGTGCTACAACAAGTGATACCAAGAAATTTGCTCATTATTTTGAAGAAATGTTAAAGCAAGGAGTATACATGGCACCATCACAATTTGAAGCAGCCTTTATCTCAATGGCCCATACGAAGGAAGATATTGATTTAACTGTAGAAAAAAGTTATCGAGCATTAAAAACACTTTTATAAAAATTATGATATAATAGATCGAATAAATTAGGAATCAAAGGAGATTTGAAATGAGCCTATACGAAACATGGAGAGATACTGCTTTTGAGCATACCAATCAAGAGGAAGAAATGAGTTTTTGGCAAGAATTCTGTAGTAATGAAAAAGAGATTTATCAACAAGTTTTAGACCAGCCCTATGAAGTTATTGAAGGGCAAATTAGTGAACTGGCAGAAAAATTCGGTGTAACGAATGTAATTTTTATGGGCTTTTTAGACGGTATTAATGATAGTCTAAAGATTTCTCTTGAATTAGAGACATTAAATGAGGATAGTCAAATTCAGCTGCAAATAGACTTGGAGAAACTATACTATAATATGCATGCAGCCCAAGCTGACTATCTATACACCTTGCCTCAGTGGGATAATATTCTTGACGGGGAGAAAAGAAAAGAGATAGAAAAAGCGCAAAAAAGATCTAAAACCGTGGTAAAAGAAGATAAGATTGGCCGTAATGACCCTTGCTCTTGTGGCAGCGGGAAAAAACATAAAAAATGCTGTGGCAAATAAAAAGACTCACTTCTAAAGTGAGTTTTTTAATATGATAGGAAAGTTTTACTTTTCTATCATATTAAAAAAAGGGGTTGTAGGGGATGAAATCCCCTGCCGCC